>JAQCNR010000042.1 GCA_028274925.1 Halovenus sp. | reverse complement strand
GGGAATCGACGGGCTACGTGACATTCGTTACATGGTTGGGTCTACCGGTAAATGTGCCTTTGGGTCCCGGGGAATGTGCCACAGTACCACGACTCGTGTCAGCTATCGATACCGACCGCTCACCGGAGCTCGTCGATCCGGTCGAGATACGTGTCGTAGACGCCGAGCGCCGACTCGATTGGGTCGGCAGTCGTCATGTCGATGCCGGCGAGTTCGAGCGCCTCGATCGGGTAGACGCTACCGCCGGCGGCCAGCATCTCGCGGTAGTCGGCGGCTGCCGACTCGTCAACCGCGGTGCCGCCAGCGTCGCCCCCGTTGCCGTCGCCAGCACCGGCACCCGCATCGCCGTCGCTGTCGCCTGCATTGCCATCGCCAGCACCGGCACCCGTGTTGCCGTCGCCCGCGTCGCCCAGAATCCGGTCAACGATGGCGACCGCCGCGGAGATGCCGGTCGCGTACTGGTAGACGTAGAAGTTGTAGTAGAAATGCGGGATGCGCTGCCACTCCCGCTGAATCCGGTCGTCGAGAACCGCCGGCTCGTAGTAGTCAGTCTTCAGATCACGATACAGGTCGTCGAACACGTCGGGCGTCAGCGGCTCGTCGGCCTCGGCGCGCTCGTGGATCTGCTGTTCGAACTCCGCAAACATCGTCTGCCGGTAGAGCGTCGACCGGAACCGTTCGAGATACTCGTCGAGAACGTGCAGGCGGAGTTCGTCGTCGTCGACCGTTTCCAGCAGGTGCTGGGTGAGCAGCGTCTCGTTGACCGTCGAGGCGACCTCGGCGACGAAGATGTCGTAGCCCGCGTCGTGCCACGGCTGGGCCTGGTTGGCCAGTTCCGAATGCATCGAGTGGCCCAGCTCGTGGGCGAGCGTGAACATCGACGAGATGTCGTCCTGGTAGTTCATCAGGATGAACGGCTGGGTGTCGTAGGTGCCCGAGGAAAACGCCCCCGAACGCTTGCCCCGATTTTCGTACACGTCGACCCACCGACTCTCCAGGCCCTCTGCGAGTCGGTTGCGGTAGGGCTCGCCCAGCGGCGCGACTGCCTCGACGATCCACTCCTTGGCCTGCTCGTACGCCACGTCGGGCCCTTCCTCGCCGGTAATCGAGGTATAGAGGTCCCACATCCGCAGGTCGTCGACGTCGAGGGCGTCGCGTTTGAGTTCGGCATGCCGATGCAGATAGTCGAGGTTGTCGTGGACCGTCTCGACGAGCGTGTCGTAGACTTCGACCGGGACGTTCGGGTCGTGGAGCGCGGCCTCGCGGGCCGTCTCGAAGTTGCGGGCGCGGGCGACTTTCACGTCCTTGCGAACCTGCTTCTTCAGCGACGTGCCAACCGTATTGCGGACGGTTTCCCACTCGTCGTAGTAGGCCTCGTGGACGCGCTGGCGGAAGGCGCGATTCTCGTGTTTCTGGAGGGTCGTGAAGTTGGCCTGACTGATCTCGATGTCCTCGCCGTCGGGGTCCTCGACGGTCGGGAACTCCATGTCCGCGTTCGACAA
>JAQCNR010000014.1 GCA_028274925.1 Halovenus sp. | reverse complement strand
GGACGAGATTCGTTGCGCGAGCACGCTCGCGCAACTCATCAGATGGAAACGCTCTTTGAATCCGGTCAACAACTACCGAGTCCGGTGGAGAGTACACACTTCCCACCGGGTTCCTCAGCCGGGTAGTTGCGACGATATCTAATCAGCAGACAGCGACTGGATTTTCCGCTAAACTAGAACGCATGCTGTTTCACCAGACGAATCCGCCCTTGGTGGACTCGCCTGCGTGCGTTCTCCATCCACAGATGACGACACAGCTCAGTGAAATCGAAGAAATTAATCTTCACTAACAGATTCGAATTCTCCTATTACCCCCTCTAATCGTGAGTTCAGCAGAATAGACCACTGTTTCAAGAAAGCGGATATTCAGTGGTACGCCAGACTCTTTCGAAATTACCGCTACAAGGCCTGGATGTAGTTACAAATCTCTATAGAGGTGTCTCTGTCAAGAGATCACTACAACTCGTACGGGTCCCGGAACGAGAGGTACTCCGGATTGTCGGTCAGGTCTTCGGGCAGTTCGCCCCGCCGCGCGGCCTCTTCGGTGAGAATGACCATGCCATCCATCGTGTGGACGCCGATGACGCTGGCAACCTCGACGACAGCCATGAGTTCCTCGACTGTCGCACCGTGGTCAAGCGCGCTCTGTATGTGATGACGGGCAGCGTCTTCGTTGTGCCGGGTCGGTGCTATCTCGACAGCGAGCAAGACGAAGTCCCGCACTTTGGGTTCCAGAACCCCGTCTTCCCAGGGGAGCGCCAGCAGGTCGAAGTACTGGGAGAGATGCTCGTCGTCGAGTTGCATTAGTGCTTTTAGGTCCTCCGACCAGTACCCAAGGCGTTCCTCAAATTTGGATTTTACCTCGTCGTTTGCATCGCTCGCCTCCAGGTCGTCAATCTCCTCGGCAATGAGTGCGGCCCCGGCCGCCGACGAGTGGATACCGATAGTGCTCGCCAGAATGAAGACGTCGATCATCTCGTTGACGGTCACACCGTTGTCGAATGCGTATTTGATGTGGGCACGGGTTCCACGGTGGTAGAGGTGCGTCGCTGAGCAATCCACTGCGATGTGGATTAAGTCCTTTGTCTGTCTATCGAGCACGTCACTCGGATGTGCGGAGAACTTGCCGTACCGTGCGGGGTACTGCGGGCGGAGAAACAGCAGTTCGTCGAACAGGCCTGCCCAGAACCCGCGGTCTTGGACGAACTCTTCCTTTACTCGCCGCTGCTCCGGGGGCAATGAGCTGTCGTCTATGTGTAATGTTCTCACTCCTTGTTAATAAACGCAGCGTCCTCGCAGCACGTTTGTAGCTCGGTCCTGCTCATTCTGCGCCGTTACCGAACCACTGTGTACGTGTTTCCTGTCGGTCCTCTCCGTTATTTTAGTATCACCGCAGTGCATATCGGTGCCCAAGCTCTAAATTCCCCCGCATGCAATGCGGTACTATGCTCTCATCGAAGACAGCCCTCGTCACCGGGTCAAGCAGCGGCATCGGCCAGGCGATTGCTGAGGAACTCGGTAATCAAGGAGCCGATGTCACGGTCAACTACCGTTCCAATGAGGCGGGAGCAACGAGTACGCGTGATGCTATCATCAACAGCGGTCAGGACGCGATCGCGGTGCAGGCGGATATCAGTGATTGGACCGACGCGAGCGAACTCGTCGCTCGAACCCGAGGGGAACTCGGTGATATCGACGTTCTGGTGAACAATGCAGGCATCTTCCCCAGACACTCCTGGACAGAGATGGAACGACCGGACTGGGACCGGGTTCTCGATGTCAACTTGGGCGGGCTGTTCAACATGTCGAAGCTCGTGGTTCCAGAGATGGTCGGGCGAGGCGACGGAGCGGTTATCAACCTTTCTTCAACGTGGGCACTGCAAGGCGGACTGGACAACGCTGCGTACACGGCCTCGAAAGGCGGTATCGTGGCAGTCACCAGACAGATGTGCCACGAGTTCGCAGCCAACGGTATCAGGGTCAATGCCATCAGCCCCGGCGCGATTAAAACGGCGATGAACGAAACGCTGCGCGAAGATCAGGAGTACATTGAGCGTGTAGTCGAGAGTGTCCCCGCCGAGCGGTTCGGCACGCCGGAGGATATCGGCCACGTCGCAGCCTTTCTTGCCAGCGACAGAGCGGCATACATTCATGGGCAAAATATCGTCGTTGACGGCGGGCTGACCGCCTGACTGCACACTCACGCGCAGCAGTCTCGCGTCCGTGCATATAGGTAATCTACAAGTGCGTCCTGTACCGTCTACCAGTATGGCAACAACAGTTGCTCCGGACATCGTACAGAAACGACTCGCACACTCGAAAGTAGTCTACCTCGACAATGAGAATGTCCTCATCGACAGCGGCCCACAGTCCGAATGGGACGAACTGCAGACGTTTCTTGACGCACAGGGGAGTGTTGACACGCTCTTTCTCTCACATGCACACGGCGACCACATTGGCAACGCTGACCTGGTTGCAGAGACCTACGACTGCGAGGTCCTCTTCCCCGAAAACGAGCCATTTGATGACGTCCCACTGTCAGAGGAGGACGTAACACGGGTTTCTAACGGCACCGAGCTCGGTAGCGACGCCCGTGTCATCGAAGTCCCCGGACACACCGAAGGAATCTGTGCCGTACATGCTCCGGAGCGCCGGGTCCTGCTCGCAACGGACGTCCTCGATGGCAGCGACCGCTGCGGACTGCCCGCTGGCTACCTTCTTCCGCCGCCAGCCATCTACAACTGGGACAGCGACAAAGCGGCGACCAATATCGCCGACCTCCTCGACCGCACCTTCGAGACGGTCGTCGTCACCCACGGATCGAACGTCGAGTCGGAGCCACACCTCAAACTTGACAAATACCTCAATTTCCCCGATCACTACCGTCAAGAGTTGCTAAGCAAATAGTGACCACTGTTTCAACGGGGGCGGCGTCACAGGTGCCTAATCGGTAGGCACCTATCCTCCGCTAGCCTTCGAGACGACTGCTGGAGCCGATGAGGACAGCGACGAGGGCGGCTGCAGCGAGCGTCACTCCAGCGAGCGCATCAAAAGCAACTGCGAACCCAAGCGTGTCTGCAATGACACTGACGATGAATGGGGCGGCACTCCCGCTGAGAATCAGTACTGTCCGCGCTATGCCGAGAACACCACCTATGATCTCGGTGGGGATAATCTCGCTCAAATACGCATCCCGAACCGGTCGGAATCCGTGGAGACCAATACCGACCCCGACTATCGAGAGGGTAACAGCGGGCACAGACTCCGAGAGGACGAGTCCAATGGCGGCTACCGTAGCGACGGCAAGCACGGCACACATCACGGGCAACTGCCCGAATCTATCGCTCAACTCACCGACGAGCGGTTGGCTGAAACTAACGGCGAAGAGCAGCCCGAACATAACGTTTGCGACGGTCAGTGTGAATCCAGCAGTGCTGGTCAGATACAGCGGCAGGAACGCGGTCAGACCGTTCCAGACCAGCGAGATGCACACGCTCGCGACGAGGAACGCGAGAAAGCGTGGTTGTCGAAACACGGCCAGATACGAGCGGAGGTCTGCATCGCCTGATGCAGCCTGTGACTCGGACGGCCCCTCCCCACCCTGGTCGTCGGCTAACACTGCCATCCGTCGCTGTCCGCGAACGTGAAAGGAGACGATGAAGACCAGACTCACAATCGCTATCGTAGCGAAGATGGCGCGCCAGGTCACCCCGACTTGGTCGATAACAATAACGGCGGACGGCGCGAGAACGCCGCCGAACTGGCCGACCATGTCCATCACGCCGAGCGTCCGGCCTTGGGAGTCGGTGTACAACCGTGAGAGCAACGGGATAGCGAGTATCTTGTGACCCCCGGTCCCGAGCCCCATGAGCATGATACCGCCAACTAACACGGCCCACGTCGTGGAGACAGCGACGAGCAACGCCGAGAAGACAAAAACAAGGCCCCCAGCAGTGATTACAGTGAC
>JAQCNR010000256.1 GCA_028274925.1 Halovenus sp. | reverse complement strand
TACATCAACGTCTGGCCCAGCGAGCAGTATTTCGCCGAAACGCTGGAACACGCACAGGAGGCGACGTTCGGGAACCTGCCCGACCAAGAGACCAGCGTCGTTGTCGAACACACGAGCGCGAACCCGACCGGACCGGTCCACGTCGGCCGTGCCCGGAACCCAATTATCGGCGACGCACTGGCTCGCGTGCTCGAATACGCCGGCTACGATGTCGAACGCCACTACTACGTCAACGACGCCGGCCGACAGATTGCCGTGTTCACGTGGGCTTACGAGCACTTCGACGAGTCCGACTTCCCCGAACCAGGGCGTGACTCTCCGGAGTACGAGATGGTCCGGTACTACCGCCAGGCAAACACCTACCTCGAAGAGACCGCCAGCGAAGCCGAAATCGAGGCGGCAGAAGACGAAATCCAGTCGATTATGCAGGGGCTCGAAGAGGGTGACGACTCCGCCTACGAACGCGTCGGCGAGGTTGTCGACACCGTGCTCAGGGGGATGCGCGACACGCTCGAACGCCTGCCTGCAGAGTTCGACAAGTTCGTCAAAGAAACGCAGTTCATGCGGGACGGCTCGACCGACGAGGTTGTCGACCGCCTCAAAGAGACGGAGTATGCCGTCTTCGAGGAGGAAGCGTGGCAACTCGAACTGCCCGATATCGACAAGAATCTCGTCTTCGTTCGTGGTGACGGGACCTCGCTGTACACCACCCGCGACTTGGCCCATCACGAGTGGAAGTTCGACAACTTCGACCGCGCGGTCACCGTCTTGGGCGAGGACCACGAACTACAGGCTCGCCAACTGCGCTCCGCGCTCGAAATCCTCGGCAACGACACCGACCGTCTTGGGACTGTCCACTACTCGTGGGTGACACTGCCCGAGGGCGGAATGAGTACTCGCGAGGGCACAGGAATCGACCTCGACGACCTGCTCGACGAGGCGATTTCTCGCGCCCGCGCAGAAGTCGAAACCAGACTGGACGACCGGATTCGTGACGACGACCTCACAGAGGAAGATATCGACCGCATCGCCGAGCAGGTTGGTATCGGCGCAGTCCGGTACGATATCGTCTCGAAACAGCCGACCAAGGGTATCACCTTCGAGTGGGAGCGCGCACTCGACTTCGAGGCCCAGAGTGCGCCCTACATCCAGTACGTCCACGCGCGTGCGTCGGGCATCATCGCTGAAGCGCACGAAGACAGCGCCGTCGACCCAGACAGTCTGGATACTGTGCCCGACGTCGGGGCGCTTGAGACTGACGCTGAGCGGACCCTGCTCCGAGAGATTGCACGCTTCCCAGCCGTCATCGAGGAGGCGGCCGAGGACCTGCAACCGCACGTCGTCGCCACCTACACCCGCGAACTGGCCGAGGCGTTCAACGGCTTCTACCGAGAATGTCCAGTGCTTGACGCGGACGCTGAGACGCGAGAGGCACGCCTCGCGCTCGTTATCGCCGCCCGCCACGCTGTTGGCAACGCGCTTGACGCGGTTGGCGTGCAGGCTCCCGATTCCATGTCACCCATGTTTTTCCCGGTCGGGTTGCCCGCTTCGCTCGCAACCCGCTCCCGGCAAAAACATGGGTGAAAAAGGCTGAACGCTCACTTCGTTCGCGTTCAGGGAACCGCGCTCGCGGAGCGAGCGCGGAGAGGAGACCAACTGAGAATAAATCGCT
>JAQCNR010000004.1 GCA_028274925.1 Halovenus sp. | reverse complement strand
GACGCACATATATGTTCGTCTTGCTTCCGGCCCGTCCGTGCGAACCGGTGTCAGAACAACCGGTTGATTTATACTAGCCCCTCACACTAGCGTGTACAGAATAAACCCACAACAACGTTACAACTCCGAGACAACAACACGTCGGTAGTGGGGGGGTTGGGAAACCACGAACGCGACGCCGCCGAGTCAGCACTGGTTACTATTGCAAATATTAAATTTATGGGTTTAAGTCCTATTTTAATTTACTATTTATTGTTTTTGACGTCAATAATATACAATTGTACAGAAAAATTTATACCTTGGTGCTCGGTGGCACTTGTTGTTATGGTGGGGAATAATGACGACCACAGGGGGACTGGGGACGCAAATGAGCAGACAGGGGGACTCTCTCGACGCAAGGTTCTGAAGACGACAGCAACGGCCGCGGTGGGGGCCGCCGGCGCCACCGCTGCGACGGGATCAAGTGCTGCGGCCGACGAAGAGGAAAAAAAGAACCCGGGGACTATCTCGAACTGGGCGAGTGTCTCACCGGTTGGCCGAGCGGCGACGGCTTCGACGTCGTCGACCTCGACCCGTGGTGGGGCGGCTACGACGCGCAATTCGACGTGAGTGAACTCGCTGATTCCGTCTGTATCTACGTTCACGGCTTCGGGTCCAACGCCCTCGCTGCCGAGCAGGGGCAATCGCTCGCGAATAACATCTACTTCGATGGCGATTTCCTCTCTGCGAAGTGGCCTGCAACCACGCTCACCTACACGAAGGCGTGGGACCGGGCGGCGGAGTACGGCGAGAAACTCGCAGACTGGCTAATCGACGAACTGTGGGACGAAAACGGCTGGACAAAAGTGAACGTCGTCGGCCACTCGCTTGGCGGCCGTGCCTGTTTCAACATGCTCAACCGGCTCCACGAGGAGCTTCCGTGGTGGGAGTACGACCGAATCGGCAACGTTGTGACCGTCGGGCCGGCGGACCACCAGCGGTTCGTCTGTGACCGCTGGGAGACTGGCGACCGTATCTTCCACTACCACGATAGCATCGAGTCGGCCCCGGACAGCGCGTACGCGTTCTATTCAGGCTCCGACGAAGCGGTCGGTACGCTGCACGAACTCTGGGCAGGCCTGCTCTGGTGGACGCCTGACGGAGAAGGCCTTGGCGCAGAAGGTGTCCAGTGCTCGAATGCGCCGGACAACCTCACGACTGTCGACGTGACCAATTCGGTCAGCAACCACTGTGACTACTTCAAATCAGATGGTGCACCGGGCCGCGTCGAATCCGCAGTCTGGGGCAACCAAAGTCCCTGAGCAGTCGTCGGCACTTTGTTCTGGCACTCACAGGACTCGAAGGCGTTACCACTGGAAAACACGAGGCGCAATTCTTTTGACGGTTTACGACGACCAACGACCGTATGACAAATCTCGTTACAGATGTAGCCGAGACTGTCGAGGCACATCCGGACTCGCCAGCAATCGTCTACGAGGGGACTGAACTCACCTACGACCAGTTCTGGACTCGTGCGGGCCAGTTCGCGCAGGCGCTGCACGACAGCGGCATCGAAGCAGGGGACCGTGTCGGCATCTACCTCCCGAACCTCCCGCAGTTCGTGACTGCGTTCTACGGGACGCTCCGGGCGGGCGGCGTCGTCGTTCCGATGAACCCACAGTACAAGGCCCGAGAGATCAGCCACCTGCTTGCCGACAGTGGTGCCGAGGCTGTCGTCTCGCTTGCGGACAACGTCCCAGAAGTGCTCGACGTCCTCGACGACACCGACGTCCACGAGGTCATCAGCGTCGGTGCCGACGTCGAAGGGGCAGCGGAGTTCAACGACTTCCTCGCCGAGGATACTGCTGACATTGTCGACCGAGCGGACGACGAGATTGCCGTTCAGCCCTACACTTCGGGGACGACGGGCACGCCAAAAGGCGTTCTCTTGACTCACCACAACCTCGGCTGGACCACCCGGACGAACTCCGGCGTGATTCCCGGCGAGATCCAGCCCGAAGATAAACTGCTGGGTGTGCTCCCACTGTTCCACATCTACGGCATGAGCGTCGTGATGAACGGGTCGATGTACGCCGGCGGCACCTACTACCCAATTCCTGAATGGGACGCGCCGACAGTGATGGAACTGCTCGAAGACGAGGGAATCAGCATCATGTTCGGTGTCCCCGCGATGTTCAACGACATGATCAACCAGCCAAACGCCGAGGAGTACACCTTCGACTCACTTCGGTTCACCAACTCCGGCGGTGCCAGCCTCCCAGTCGAAGTGCTCGAACGGTTCGAGGACCTCTACGGCGTTCAACTCAACGAGGGCTACGGCCTGACCGAAACGTCGCCAGTCACTCACGCCAACACGCCCGACGCCCGCCGGAAGGGGTCGATTGGCCGGCCGCTCGACGGCGTCGACGCCAAGGTTGTTGGCCCGAACTTCGAGACGATGCCCCGCGTCGAGGAAGGACCAATCGACGAGGAAGCGGCCGACCTCGACGAGATTACGGGCGAACTCGTCGTCTCCGGTCCGAACGTGATGCAGGGCTACGCCGGCCTCCCCGAGGCCAACGAACAGGCGTTCACCGAGGAAGACGGGACGACGTGGTTCCACACCGGTGACGTCTGTTACTGGGACGAGGACGACTTCTTTTTCGTCGTCGACCGGGAGAAACACATGATCGTCACGGGCGGCTACAACGTCTACCCCCGAGAGATTGAGGAACTGCTCTTCGAGCACGAAGATATCGCCGACGCTGCCGTCGTCGGCATCCCTGACGACCGCCGTGGCGAGATTCCGGTTGCCTACGTCGTCCCGACGCCGGACGCCGAAGCGACGCCAGACGATATCAAACAGTACTGCCTGGATACGCTCGCGGAGTACAAACACCCACGCGAGGTCCACTTCGTCGAGGAACTGCCCCGAACCACGACCGGCAAGGTCCAGAAGTTCAAGATTCGCGACGAAGACGCCTGATTACCGCAGTTCGTCGACTGTCGCCGAGAGGTCTGTCGCCACGTCTTTCTGGTTGTCGACGGCTTCCACCACGTCGTCGGTGGTCTCGGCAACCTCGTCGGCCCGGTCCTGTACCTGGTCGACTGTCGCCGCCACCTCCTCGACGCGGGCGGCCTGGTCGTCGTTTGCGTCCGCGACCTCCGAGATGCCCGTCACCGCGTCGTCGACTTCGCCGGCGATAGCCTGCAGGGAGTCGAGCACGTCGTCGATCTGTCCGGCGGCCGTATCCACGCGGTCGTACGAGGTCTCCGCACCGTCGATAGTCCGCTCGGCGTGGCGCTCGATTTCTTCGACGCGGGCGGCGATATCGTCGGCGTGTTGCTGGGTTTCGGTCGCCAGTGTCTTCACCTCGTCTGCCACCACCGCAAAGCCGTCGCCGCTCTGGTCGGCGCGAGCCGCTTCGATATTTGCATTGAGTGCGAGCATATTCGTCTGCTCGGCGATGTCGCCGATGATTTCGACGACCTCGCTAATTTCGTCCATCTTCGTGCCGAGGGCTTCGACTGTCTCGACGAGTTCCTCGGTGCCGTCCCGGACCGCCGTGGTTGCCTCGCGGGCGTCTTCGCCGGCCGCGACGCCGTCCTCGGTCGTTCGCTTGGCGCGCTCGGCGGCCTCGGTCACCTCGCTGGCGTTGGCCGCGACCTCCTCCATCGTCGCGGAGACGTTCTCGATTTCCCGGCCGATTTCCCCGAGTGAGCTGTTTTGCTCGCTCACCTTGCCGTCGATGCGTCCGGCCGCGTCGGTCAACTGTTCGATAGACGCCTCCAGTTCGCCCGTCTCGCGGGTCACGTCCTCGATGAGTTCCTCGAAGGAGTCGGCCATCTCGTTGACATCGTTCGACAGTCCAACCAGTCCGTCGTCGATGTGGTCGCTGTCCTCGTACTCGACGCGCGCGCCGAGGTTCCCGCTGCCGATGGCCGACAGCGTCGCACTCACCTCCTCGATGAGTTCGACCATCTCCCGTTCCCGGGCGACCTCCTCAGAGCGGTCCTCGATAAGCTCGAAGACGGCCTTTAAGTCGCCGCTGTCGTCGAAAATCGGGACCGCGACGAACTCGATGTGGGTATCCAGCCCGTCGTCGGTGTTGGTGACGCTCGTGTCGCGGTAGACCGGAAAATCGACCAGCCGGTTGTCATCGTCGGTTCGCTCGACGTCCCAGGCCCCGTCTGCGTCGTAGGGGTTTTCGACCACCTTGTCGGCGAGGGTGTTCGCGCGGTCTTTGTCGGCGTAGGTGGCGACGGCGAGACTCTCCCGGCAGTCCTGTCCGAGAAACTCGGAGTGGTCGTCGTCCAGTCGCATCAGCCGTCCGGTGTAGGCAAGGACGCTGTGGTCGGCACCGACGAGAATCGCAGACATCGGGAAGGCCTTGATGACCTCGTCGACAGCGACGCCGTCGTCGAACGCCGCCAGCCCCGCCTCCAGGCTGTCTATCGTCGACTCGACGTCTGCCTTGGCCTGTTCACGAGCTTCCTCGACCGGCGTTCCCGATTCGATGGCGTCGAACGCCCGGTCCAGGACCGACTCGACGGCGAGTTGGTAGGTGCCGGCGTACGTCGCCGCGTCGACGCCCGCTGCGGCCTGTGCGCGGGCGATGTCGCCGACCGCCTCGGTTGTCGCCGCTCGGCCTGCCGATTTCGATAACTGCGTCTGGTGGGCGGTCAGCGTCTCCTCGTCTAGCCTGTCGTACTGCGACTCCAGTGCTGCCCGCGGAATCGACTCGGCGGCCACTCCCCCATCTGGCTCCGGCGACCGGTCGCCTGAACTCGACTCGCTGTCGTCTTCGGTACTGTCTCTGTTAAATAGTCCGCTGAACAGGTTAACCATGGTAATATCTGAGTGACTATTCCCACCCAGCATTAATTCCTCGGTTCGAGTATCATAAATGAAATCACGCGGCAACGCTTCGCCGACGACGCGAGCGTCTACACGCGCAACTCGATGGCGGCGCCCTGCCCGTAGCCGACACACATCGTCGAGAGTCCGAGTCCGCCACCCTGTCGTTGCAGTTCGTGGATCAGCGTCACGGGCAGGCGAGCACCGCTGGCCCCGAGTGGGTGACCGATTGCGATGGCACCGCCGTTGACGTTGAACCGGTCGTCAGCAAAGCCAAGTTCGTCCTGACAGTACAGTGTCTGGCTGGCGAAGGCTTCGTTCAGTTCGACGAGGTCGTACTCGTCGGCCGAGCGGCCGTTCTCCGCCCAGATTCCGCGGACTGCCGGCACCGGGCCGACGCCCATCATCGTGGGGTCGACACCGGCGACGTTGTGGTCCTTGATACTCGCCATGATTTCGAGGCCGTGTTCCTCGGCAACCTCTCGGGCCATTAGCAACAGTCCCGCGGCACCGTCAGAGATCTGTGAGGCGTTGGCGGCGGTCACCGTTCC
>JAQCNR010000002.1 GCA_028274925.1 Halovenus sp. | reverse complement strand
TGTGGGGTCGAGATGGCCGGCGATGGCCTGCACGAGCGTGGTCTTTCCACAGCCACTGGGCCCGAGCACTGCCACCAACTCGCCTTCCCTGACGCCGGAGGAGATGTTCTCGACTACTGGCTTGTCGTCGTAGCGATGGGTCAGTCCGTCGAGTTCGAGCATCATTGGTCGATCACCGTCTGGACGCGACCGAGGTGCTGGATGGCCGCCACGACGGCAACTGTAATCGCAAGCAATGCCAACGCCAGCGGCACGATTCCGTCGATGCCGCCGTTGAAGAAGGCAACCCAGATCTGTGTCGGCATCGTCCGCGGGTTGTACGCGACCATCAGCGTCGCGCCGAACTCACCGATTGCCCGCGCGAATGTCAGCACAATCCCGGCGACGATTGCACCGCGAGCCATCGGCAGCGAGACGTGCCAGAAGGTGCCAAGCGGCCCCCAGCCAAGCGACCGCGAGGCCTGTTCGAGTCGCTCGTCCACAGCCCCGAAGCCAGCACGGGCAGTGACCACCAAGAATGGTGCGGCGACGAACACCTGAGCGAGAATTACACCGAGCAGGCTGTTCGTCAGCGGGAGTCCTACTGCGTGGGCCGCAGAACCGAGCGGCGTGAACCGCCCGACTGCGGTGAGCAGCAGTACGCCACCGACGACCGGCGGGAGCACCAGCGGCAGGACGACCACTGCTTCGACCAGTCGCTTGCCGGGGAACGAGCGCCGCGCGAGCACGTACGCCAGCGGCACCCCGAACACTGTCGCGATGGCTGTCGAAATCGGTGCGGTAATCAACGAGTTTCGAATCGCGTCCTGTGCGGCTGGTTCCGACAGTCCCTGGACGACATTCACCGCGCCAGTCCGACTGAGAAACGCCACCAGCGGGAGCACGAAATACACAAACAAGAGACTCCCCAACAATGCCGGGATGAGCAGTCCTCGGTCGGAACTCCCGACGAGTCTCTCTGCGTAGTTCATAGCGTAATCTCCTCCGGCACTGCCCCGTGCGCTGTCGGGAGTCCATCTCGTACTGTCAGTCCTGCGTCAGTCAGCACAGCAGTGTTGTCGACGAGAAACTGCACGAGTTCCCGACCTGCGTCGGGCGAATCTGCTGCGTCGTGGACTGTGGCATTGTACAGAATTGGACGGCCCTCCACCGTCGTTCCTTCGTCGGTGGTGTAGGTGGCCGAGGCGTACTGCTCGGCCCGTGATGGCTCGGCGAAGTTGTACGCTGGCGGGAACTCGACGAACGGAAGGTCGTGGTCGACTGCCATATTCCGATACACGACGGCAGCAGCGACCGACCCCGCCTCGACTTCGGCCATCAGTTGTGGCTCCTCTGGCTCGACGGTGACGCTGTCGAGCAGACCCTCTTTGAACCCGTCGAGGCCGTGCTCGTGCTGGGCCAACTCGAATGCCTGCACCGCACGGTATCCGAGCGGGTCAAGGTCCGGGTCGCTGATTGCCAGCCCCTCGCTCTCGGCGACTACCTCGTACCACGGGTCGGGTCCGTCCAGCGCCGCGCCCAGTTCTGTCTCGGGGTTGTAGCCGATACCCAGGGCGTTGCTCGCAAATACGACATCCCAGTCGATGACGCTGTCGAGCTGGGTGCGGAGTAGTGTCGCGTCTGCGCCGACGATCACGTCCGGCTGTTTGGTGCGGTCCTCGACCAGTCGAACGATAGTGTTGGTGCCAAAATACTGCCCGCGAAGGTCGATTCCGCGCTCGGACTCGAAGGCTGGCCCGATGTACTCCTCGAATGTTGTCGCCAGACTTCCGGCGGAGAGCACTCGGACGGACTCTCCGCCGAGTCCGAGACAGCCCGCGAGTCCAGCACCGACCAGCCCCGTCGCCGCCGCGAGTACCTCCCGGCGGTGTGCTCGCTGCGAACTCCCACGGGGACTCATTGCTCTCCGTAGTCTCTCAGCGTATAAAAAACCAGCACGGGGTAGCACCTACTCTGAACAAGCGAGTTACTCCTCGGCTTCCTCGGTGTCGTCATCTGTTGCTGCCTCGTCGGTTTCACCATTGCTGTCCTCGTCAGCGTCGGCTTCGGCGGATTTGGCTTCGTCGCCAGCGTTGTCTGCTTCGCTCTCGCCTTCGTCGACTTCAGCAGCCTCGTCTGCTTCTTCGGCGTCGTCCGCGTCGTCGGCTTCTGCTACCTCATCCGCTTCGCCGTCCTCCGCAGCGTCTTGTTTATCCGCGCTGTCTGTCTCGGACGCTTCGTCGTCACTGTCTGTCTCCTGCTCCGCCTCCTCGGTTTCCGCTTCTTCCTCGGCAGATTCGGCTGGAACCGGTCCATCGCCGAGTACGTCCTCGATTGCCGCCTCGAACTCCTGGCGAGTGGCGAAGTACGTCTGGTCGACAGCCCCGAGCAGGTCGGCCAGTTCCTGTGGGCCGTCCGGTGTTCGAATCACCGTCTCGCCTTCGCGGTCGATGATTGCGCTCTTCTCGATACCCCACATAAGCCGTGCCGAGACACGGGCGAGCGGTGCTCCCTCGACAGCCTGCTTGGCTCCGAGGGTGACCGTGGGCTCCTCGCTGTCCTCGTCGTCTGCCATACCACCTCTTCTGGTGGCCCGTGATTATGATTTTCGGCTCGGGCTCGTCTGACGGTCGTCTGACGGGTAATTTTGTACGTGTTCGAGAGACTAGGGGATATGACTAGCCTCTCGGACGTTTACGAGGGCGGCATCAACACGGTCGCAGACCCCCGCCAGCGCCGTCTCGGGATGGCGCTGTTCGCCGTCGGCGCGGCGATGGTTGTCGGGTCGATTTCCATCGCCACGACGGACCTGTCGACGATGCTCGGACTGGATGTCTTTGCCGCCCGGGAAGTTGCCGGCACGCTCGCGGGACTGGGAATCCCCGCCGCGTTCGTCGGCCTCTTCGTTGTGGTGCCGGCGAGCAACCGAACCCGCGCCGCGGCCACGATGGGCGCAAGTCTGGCCATTCTCGGAGTCCTCCTGTTCAGACAGGCCTACCCGTACCGCTGGCTCGCGAACGACCCTCAGGTTGCGCTGATAACCACCGTCGTCTACACTGCTGGAATGTTGTTGACGCTGTGGGCGCTGTTCATCAGCATTGCAACCTTCAGCCGCCGCATCGACCCCGGCGGGACGGCCCGAATCGCCGTCACCGAAACCGGCGAGGTGCAGGTCATCTCCAACGGGCCAGATGGTGGGTCGGGCAGTGTCGGGCTCTTTGGCCGTGAGCCAGACGGGTCGGTCCCAACACAAACGAACGCCGGTCAGTCCGAACCGACGCCGGCCAGTGACGGCAGCGGTGCCGTCACGAACGACGCGCTCGTCGACGACGAAATCTTCACCGCGACGCAGGAACGCGGGAAACCAGACGAATACTGTGGTAACTGCGACCACTTCAAGTACGTCCGACTCGACGACGAGTTAGTTCCGTACTGTGGCCTTCACGAGGACCTGATGGACGATATGGACGCCTGCGAGCAGTGGGAACAAAACGCTTAGTCACTGAGAAACCCGCCCTTTTTATTACAGGGCCAGCATACCGGTGACATGGAATTCTGTGATGAATGCGGCTCTATGATGAAAACGGAGAACGGTTCGTGGATTTGTAGCTGTGGCTTCGAGAAGGAACGCGACGAGAACGAGGAGGGGATGGTGACGACATCGGGACAGGAGGAGTCCGAAGTCGTCGACGTCAGCGATGTCGAAGACCAGGGTCGACCGACGACGACTGCGCAGTGTCCAGAGTGTGACAACGACCAGGCGTACTGGTACATGCAACAGATTCGTGCGGCTGACGAGAGCGAGACGCGGTTTTTCGTCTGTACCGAGTGCGACCACAAATGGCGTGAAGACGACCACTAAATGACAACCGACCCACCGGCCCCACCCGTGCCCGAGGCCATGCTCACCGAGGCGGGCTTCGAACTTGTCGAGCGGTACACGGAGACACTGTTCGAGGTGGGGACGGTGCGGATTGAAGGCGTTACACACCGCTACGAAGACACCCGTTCGAGCGAAGCAGCCCGAGACGCAACCGACGGCGCAGTTGAGCACGCAATCCGATTCGTTGCCGTCACGCGACTGGTCTTTCAGCCCTCGCTCCCGTTTGGCGTGTCGCTGTCGATGTTTACCTCGATGCTTCGCCGCGAGGCCCGGTCCTCGTTCGCTGCACAACTCCAAGACCGGGGGTTGGAAAATGTCGAACGTGGCTCCTCTCAGACGCTCCGTTTCGATGGCTCGCGCGTTCGTGTCCGCGAGTATTCGGCAACAGACCTGCTCGCAGAACATACCGACCGCTCGTTCTCACTGTCGTTTCGCCTCTCGGTGCTCACGCACCGCGGAACAGCAGTAGTCGTTACTGCCGGGTTTCCAGCCAGTTCGGTCGCTGAACAGTTCGACCTGACAGACCCACCAGCGACGCTCACGCAGAGTGCTGCGGAGTATCAGGCCACGTTCGAGACACTTCTCGACGGCGTCTACGACGAACTCACGGCCTAAACCGGATTCCGCGCGAAGGTGAGATAGCCGGTGTGTCCGACGCCCGCTGTCGACGGCCGTGTGCCGCGCTCGCCAACATCCATCTCTCGCTGAATCGTCTCCAGACTCTCGACGTCGTCGAGGCCGGCGTCTCGGGCCGTTTTGACCACCTCGCTCGTCGCTTCGACGAATGGTGAGTAGACAGCCAGAAAGCCACCGGGCGTGAGCAGTTCTGGGGCGTGCCCGACGACTGCTGGGGCGTCCGCGGTGTCGAGTGTAATCAGGTCGAACTCGCCAGTTAGCTCGTCAATTTCCTCGGTTACGTCGCCCGCCGTTACGTCGACGGTGTCTGCGACACCAGCCAACTCCATATTCTCGCGGGCAACCTCGGCAAACTCCGGGTCCTGCTCGTAGGTTTGCACCGTTGCACCGGCGCGACCCAGCGACGCGGCGAGCACGCCTGTTCCGGTCCCAGCGTCGAGCACGTGGTCGCCCTGCTTGACGCCAGTGTGCCCCATCACGAGGCCGATATCTCGGGGCATCATCGGCGCGCCGGTGCGCTCGAAGTGATGAAACAGGTCCGGTCCGCGAAGCGCTCGCGCGACGAACTCCGTGCCGAGATGTGTCTCGACAGTCTCGCCGGCGTCGACATCGTCTGGCACCTGCAGAATACCCAGGTCTGTCTCCAGTCGCTCGCCTGCTTCCAGCAGGTACTCTCGGCCCTCTCCGACGAACAGATACGCCACTGTCACTCCGAGAGGTGCTCGATTGCGTCCAGCGGCATCCCGTCAGTCTCTTCGAGGGCTTCTCGTGCTTCATCCTCACTGACACCGGCGCTGTCGGCGACAGTTTCGATGTCTTCCTGTGGAATCTCGTCATCTCCACCATCGTCTGACTCCTCTGAGTCACTCCCAGCAGGCAGTTCGCCTGCCTCCCGTGTCTCCGGACTGCCGACGACGTTGTAGGTCTCCTGTCCCTGTGCGTCCATCCGCTGGACGTCAGGATTGTCGAAGACGAGTTCCTTGTCTGCTGTTTTGATGATCACTTCCTCGGCATCGAGTTCGTCGATGTCGATGCCCATCTGCTTCATCATCTGTTGCATCTTGCGCGAGTCGAGTCCGCCACCGCCTCCTCCAAACATACCCTCTCTTTCTCACCACGTCACAAAAAGGGCTACGTTGCGACACCGGCAGCTACTGACCGGTCGAACGAATCGGAAAAGCTGGTCGCTGGCCTGCGTTAGGCCATGCCCTTCTCTTGCAGTTCGCGGGCGATGATGTTCTTCTGGATTTCGGTGGTGCCCTCGTAAATCTGGGTGATCTTCGCGTCGCGGTAGAATCGCTCGACATCGAAGTCGTCGACGTAGCCAGCACCGCCGTGAATCTGCAGCGCCTCGTTAGCCACGTCAACGGCGACACGGGAGCCGTATTCCTTGGCCATGGAGGCAAGCATCGTCAGGTTGGCGTCGGCGTCGTTCTCGACGGCCCACGCAGACTTCAGGGTGAGCAGGCGTGCGGCCTCGATTTTGGTGAACATGTCCGAGAGTTTGTGCTGGATGGCCTGGAACTCGCCGATAGGCTGACCGAACTGCTCGCGCTCCTCGGCGTATTCGAGTGCTCGTTCGGCAGCACCGCGGGCGATACCGACACCCTGTGCGGCGACACCGGTCCGGGTTTCGTCGAAGAACTGCATCTGCTGGAGGAACCCAGCACCACGCGTGCCGACGAGGTTCTCCTCGGGCACACGCACGTCGTCGAAGATGAGTTCGGCCGTATCCGAGGACCGAATCCCCATCTTGCCGGTGATTTTGTCGGCGTCGAAGCCGTCGCGGTCGGTTTCGATGATGATCTGCGAGAAGCCGTTGTATCGGCCAGCGGCGTCGGGGTCGGTCTCACACAGGGCAACGACGAAGTCCGCAACCGTCCCGTTCGTGATCCACAT
>JAQCNR010000509.1 GCA_028274925.1 Halovenus sp. | reverse complement strand
GACCACTTCGGGACGAACCACCGCACTGTCGACATTGACCTCTCGTCGATGGACCTGTTCGGTGACCTCGTCCAACACTACGGTGAACCGCTTGCGGACCCGGCCGTCCTCCCGACGCTCGCGCTGTCCAGATACACGAGTCAGGAGGTAAAAGTCGTCCTCAGCGGTGAAGGTGCCGACGAACTGCTCGGCGGCTACTGGTACTACGACGCCATTCCCCGACAGCGAAAGCTGACCGACTGGCTGCCAGACGTAACTCACCAACTCGCCAAGCGGGCGAGCCAGCACGTCCCTGCCGGTGGAAAGTATCTATCGTACTTCGGCGCGCTCGAAACCGACGAGACTGCGATGGAAGGGCTGTTACGGGGCTACGAACTGGATGTTTCGTCGTATGTCGACGCGGACGACGCCGGGAGCAGACTCTCGGAGATGGTCGCCAGCACGGACGCCTACAGTTCCGAGGGTCGGTTCTACGACCGGAAATTGGCGTTCGACCTGAAGTACTGGCTACCCGACGACCTCCTCTACAAGGTCGACCACGCCTCGATGACCCACTCACTCGAAGCACACGTCCCCTTCCTAGACCACGAACTGGTAACGTTTGCCTACGGCATCCCGAACGAGTACAAACGCGGCGGGTACAAACCGCTCCTGCAGTCCGCGGTCGGTGACATCGTGCCCGACCGTGTCCTCAAGCGGGAGAAACACGGACTCGGCGTCCCCATCAGTTCTTGGCTCCGCCAAGACCACGAGGTCATCGAGAAGTGGCTAGCAGAACCGCGACTGAACGAGACGCCGTACGTTCGAACCGACGCCGTCTACGACCTGTGGGACCGACACCGGCGCGAACGCGGCGACTACGGCTACACGCTCTGGAAAGTCCTCAACTTCGTCGCGTGGTATCACACAATCGTTCGCGAGTAGCCGAGGTTTCGGTCGCGCTGGTCACTCCAGATAGCCCATCTGCTTGAGGCGGTCTTCCATCGACGACCGTTCGTCCGCAGAGAGCGTGTAGGTCTCGTCGGGTTCGTACGGGCCGTAAGTCTCGACCTGTGGCTTTCGCTCGGTTTCGAGTACCGGTGAGAGTACTTCACCATCGAAGGCCTCTGCGACCGGGCACTCGAGGAGGTGCAACAGCGTCGGGGTCACGTCGAGAATCGACGGCGTCGCCGGGAGCGACCAGTCGGCTGTGATGTCGGGTCCGGCAGCGACCAGCAGTCCGTTGCGCCGGTGGTCGATATGATTCTTCTCGGTCCTGATGAACGTCTTCCCTCGTGGCGTTGTCGACCCGATGACGTACGGGTCGGCCTGCTCCAGCACGATGTCGGGCGCGAAGGCAGTCTGCCCACCCTCGTAGACTGCGTCGCGTGGCTCGACCGACGAGAAGACCGGGCCGGCCGGGCCTGTGAGGGCTACCAACTCCTCGATTAGTGTCGACCGGATCGTCTCGTACTCCGATTCGCTGACAGTCCCCTCCTCGTAGAACGCTTCTTCGTTGATGATGACTCCGGTGTCGACACCGCTGAACCCGATCCCTTCGTAGAAAGCGGTGCTGGCCGCCCGGTCGACGGCCACCTCGTCGACGGCGTCTTTCAGACTGTCCGGGACGACCCGTCGGGCCACAT
>JAQCNR010000507.1 GCA_028274925.1 Halovenus sp. | reverse complement strand
TTCGGCTGTGGCGGGCCGGCTTCCCACAGCTGGTCGATGACGTGTTCCAGCTGTCGGTGGGCGAAGTAGTCGGCCGACTCTCGGTACTGGCCGTTTTCGCGGCCGTATTCCTCATCGAATAGCGCCGTGATGAGCGTCTTGATGAGGGTTGGGGCGACGGTTGCCCGCTTGTATCGGTCCGCGTCCATAACGAGCTTGAGGATCTCTTCGTAGTGGTCGGCTTTCCGCCGGACTGCATCCTCACGGCGGCGACCACTCTCTAGTGAGGGTTCGAGATCGAAAAACGAGAACCCGGGGAGGATATCCGGGATCGGGAAGTGAACGACGTTCTCCTTGAGGTCGGTTATCCCGAATCGACGGGCGTGAGCACGCATATAATTCTGGGCCATCTCATCGTTCTTCGGGACAATGAGGATTGTCGGCCCCTCTGTGGCATTGTACAGCGACAGCAGGTCGTTGAGGAACGACTTCGACTTGCCTGAACCGGTGGTCCCGAACCGCCCGTAATGCATCGGCAGTAGTCCGGGCGGAATACGTGTCGGGACATCTTCGGGGTCACCGGTGTCGTCGAGAGCGTAGCCGATAGCCATCCCCTCACGAAACTCAGCCATCAGATCCTGGTGAGGCCGTGCGAGCGGATTCCGGCTCTGTTGTTCCGCACGCGTTCCTCGTGCTCCTTCGACGGAGAGGTGTTCCGAGGAGGGAACGATCAAGAAGTTCGCGAGTTCTCGGCCACTCAGTATGAACTCCGGACGGGTCTCCCCCCGACCGGTCGTGATCTCGCGGTCCAAGAGTCGGTGCAACGCGGCTCGTGCGTGCTGTTCTTTCTTAGCCTCCCGGAAACCGTGATCACGTATCCGCTCCGCTTCGACCTCGTAGTACGGCCCATCGAGTGTATCGAAGACTGACCCGAGTGACTGTAGCCGCTTGTCGAGCGTCTCACGGTCGTCGTCACGGACTGGAACGCCGACGGCCCGAATATTCGCGGTGAACGATCGTTTTGGATTTTTCTCCTCGATGGCTCCGACGCGCTTTGCTTGTGTGCCACTCAATTCCTCCCGGCTTCGGCGGTCAGACCCATCGCCAGATTCGAAGATTGGTCCGAGAATTCGTTGTGCCCAGGTATCCCGCCTGTCGGTGATGTCTTCCTTGCGAAGTTCGGCGTCGCCCTGCCAACTTGCCCGTCGTTGGAAGACGACCTGAAACGCTAGTGGCGCATTCGCCTCAGTTAGATCATCGACGAGCGACGCGAGCGCACCACCAGGCTGGCCGACAGCGTCGGGACTCTCGTCTGCGTCATCGCCTGTGAACGGCGCGAGTGAGGTCATCCAGTCCTGTTTTCGGGTCGCCGAGCCTTGCCATCGGACACCGAGTGGGGAGACGGTATCAGTCGCTGGCCGGGCGAGTATCGTTCCCTCCGATGTTACCGTTGGTTTGGCAAGCGTCGTGAATGGCTCACCCTCGGGAATCGCATCTATTGGGGCGAGTTCGAGTGCAGTATCGCCGATTTCAATGAAGTGGTCGGCAGACTGGTCGCCGACCGTTCCTCCATCCGCGACTGATTCGGCGTCCCCTGGCCTCTCTTGACTGTTGTCGTTAGTGCCACGTTCGTATTTTTCGTCAGGGCCGAACTCGTAGGCAAGCTCGTCTGACTCATAGTGCTCGACGAATGTCTCGCGGTCGAATTCGACAGGTTGCACGAGTCGGGATGCGATGTCGACCTCGGTACGCTCGATGTCGAACGTCTCGGGATAGACCGACCGAAGCCGTTTCTCAAGCGTATCCAGATGGTCGTCAGCACCGTAGAAGAACTCGACGGGGTCGTCTTTACCCTCGCTGAGTGCGAGGAATTCGAAGCGTAGCGGTGTGTCGCTATGTAGCGGATTGAGTTTGTCAGCTAACCCTGTCGAGTTCGTTGCAGTCAGTTTGTGGAGACTCTCCAGTACCTGCGGCAGACGCTCTGGATTGAGCTGTTCGGAAGTTGGCGTCACGCGAAGGTACTCACGCATCGTCGTCACCTCCCGTTTCGCCGCCATCAGTCTCTGCTGGCGTCTGCTCAGGTGGGCGTTGCCCGTTGTCGGTCGCTCGGCTTTCAATATCGTCTTGGAACGCCTGCACCTCCGCGTCCACAGCATTCTCACCGGTACCGGGGAGCGAGGATCGCCGTTGCTCCGTTGGCTCGAAGTCGATGACTTGCTTCTCCTTGGGCATCGCTTCGACCTGGATGCCGCGCCACTCGCCGTCGACGCCCACCAGCGCCTCGGAGAATCCCGCCTCCTCGTTGCCCGGAACTGCGTCTTGGACGAACCGCATCTGGGCGTAGTTCAGGCCGAACTCGTCGCCCCACGCCTTGTCCATCCCGTCCAACCGATGGAACTGCTTGACCGCACACTGGTCAAGAATGGCTTCGGATTCGGCGTGCTCGAAGAACTCGTCGACCGTCTGGGTGACCAGCCGGATCGAGAGGTCGTGGTGGCGGTGGTGACGGAACACCGTTTCAAGAAACGCCAGGCTCGCGGCGTCCTGCATAATGTAGCGGGCCTCGTCGATGTAGAACACAACCTCCTTGTCCGAGACTTTCGCCCGCTCGTACACCAGCGAGATGAGTAGCTGCATCGTCAGCGCCGTGCTGCTGTCCACGCTCCCTTCCTGCTGGGCGAGGTCGAGGTAAATTACCTTCTCGTCGCGGATGTCGAACTCGGAGTCCTGACCGAGGTTGGCGTGGCGACTGTCGTCCTCGAAGGGACGAAGCTGGTCGAGGAGCCACGTCGCATCCTCCTTGATTTTCCCTGCCTCTTCATCGGACCGGACGACGAATTCCTCAGGTTCGTCGACCATATCTTCGAACACGTCCATCATATCACGGATGGTCGGACTCGGATTGTCGTGCGTCGAGATGTCGTCGATGATGCCCTGACGCTTGTAGGCACGCTTGAGCCCGAGTTCGAGCATCGTCCGCCGGTCGCCAAGCGAGATACCGCGGAGCGCGAAGAAGTTCGTGAGGAAACTCATTGCATCGTCGAGTTTCTCGTTGAACGGGCTCGCGTCCTCACCCATCGCCCGCTGGACGTGCTCCGGCGTCTCCCGGATCTCCAAGGGGTTCAGCCCGAGTGTCCCGCCGACCGTGATGCGTTTTGCGTCGAGGGCTTCGGCCACCCCTGCCCA
>JAQCNR010000506.1 GCA_028274925.1 Halovenus sp. | reverse complement strand
AACGCAGCCGCGAACAACGCGCTCAACCGAGCAAATGGCTACTCTCAGCGGTGGATGGCTGAAACATCCTACTCGACAACGAAGCGCTCGCTCGGCGATGCCGTGCGAGCGCTCGGCTGGTATCGGCAGTTCCGTGAAATTGTCTTTATGTTCGCCATCACCAACATAGAACCACTGTGTGAGCCGCTGTAACCGTGACTCAGCATCTATTCAACACAGCAGATTGAACAATAACATTCACCGAACTGCCCCTCATCGGAACAGTCGGGGTGAGCCGCAACTATCTCTGTTCCACAGGAATCGCACTGGTAGTAGTGGCGGTTCTACCGAGTGATTTCTGGGGGCTGCGAATCAGGGACCTCTTCAACGAGTCGGGAAATGACGCCCACCAACTCGTTGAAGCAGTCGCCGCACTCAGGACAACAGTCATAACCGACCTCGATTTTTTCATTAGGATCGACCATGGAATGCCACTCCGGATCGTGATCGTCTTTCCGACCGGGAGTGCTACCGTCAGTTCGGACATCGTCGTCTTCATTATCTTGCGAGGTCAAAGACCAGTGGGTCCACGATCGTCAATTGCTGGGTGGAGTGTGCGAATTCTCGTATTTGTCAGGACATGTTTCGAGTTCTTCAGTTCGTTCGTGCTTCTCTTTGAGGTTTTCCCCCAGCTCATCGATCCACTCTTGAACCTATAGAGGCCGTGAGAGGAGCTCATCTTTGCTGAGGCCGCGCCTATCTACTATGACCATGTTAGCGTTGCCTTAGCATGGTCACTAGGATGGTCTCCGAGCGGAGACAGTCCCTGAAGAGGATCAACTGTCCTTTGCTGAAGATGCATGTCTCCCCCGTTAGCCGCCTGCTACGAGGCAGTGTCAACATTCACTCGGGATAAACACATACAAGAACTCTAAGCAGGCCGTAATCGTCAAACAAAAACCGGAATACCGCTAACTAAAGCCGACTCACTCACTAGGCGTTTATACAATAGCATATTGCTCGCTATTCCAAGTTATCATGAGTGCAAACTCACTCGGCTGCACTGTAGTGCCTCCAACAGCCCCTTGTGCAGCATTCTCGTTAATTGCCAGTGCAATCTCACTCGGACTCAGTTGTTTATTCCCGTCGGTATCAACCGCATCAAAAGCAGCCGTCGATACCGGCTCTGGTAATGTATCTGGCCTCGCACCAGCACTTGCCGGCTGGACAGTTACAGAGACAGATTCCGTCGCCACAGGCCGTTCCCCCTCCGATATGCTCAGTGTGATAGGCATCTCTGTTGGCTCAGCGACAGTATCGTATGTGACATCTACATCTAATGACACGATGGCTGTATCAACGGTGCGGTCGCTAGCCTGAGCAAGCTGAAACGATAGCCGATTATCACTCTCAGCATCTATATCGGACAGTGTTACCTCGTCACTCGTCGTGAGCGATGATCCGCTCTCGTCAACAACGCTCAGCCCATCTGTAGTCGTATTGAACGACGCATCTGCCGGGAGAGTCACAGTAAATTCGTGGGGAGTGTTTTCGGCTCGGAGATTGTTTACTTTGTATGATAGCTCGTGCGTCGCAGTAGCGTTCGCTGAGGCTGTTGCGGGTGTGACGCTAGCGTTAGAGATGGTGACCGATGGAGTAGCTAACTCGACTGCCTGACTCGCATTGACTACCCCAGCACCCGATGCCGTGTCGTTTCCAGGTTCGAGAATGTCGTCGCTTGATTCGACTAATAGACGCTCAACGGTAGCCGGTGAGCTCTCTCCTGAGCGTGCTTCAATAACCAACGCAGCAACACCGGCGACGTACGGAGCAGATGAAGAGGTCCCTGCAAATGTGTACGTGCCAGTCGCATAGAGCCCATTGTTTACCCCGATATTCGTATACCCAGTCGTTACGAGACCACGTCGACCGTCGTTCGTCGGCCCCTGGCTGCTGTATGGAGCGATCCGTCGTGAACCGGCCTCATATGCAGCGGTCGTCGTTGCGTCCGGCGAGTCCGCAGGAACGATCAAACTCGACTGAGCCGTGGAGTAAGTGATTGATTGTGGTGACGTAGAGCTAATGACGACCTCAAGTTCGTCGTCGGGTGGACCAGCGGTGTTTTGTATCACGAGTCCAGTCCATTGTGAGTCAACTGTCGCCGCTAGTCGCACGAACTGATTCGTCCTCGTCTCTCCACGTTCGTTTCGATACGCAATATACGACTCAGTATCGGGGTTGTACAGCGCGAGACGATACTCGCTGCTTTCTCCGACATCTCTCCAACGGAGAAATATTTCTACCGGTCCGGAAAACTCAGAGGTAGTATCAGGGAAAACGTTTGCCTCACTACCTTGGGTAGTCCACTCGTGTATCGTGTCCCCATCGCCGTCCCGGAAAGACCCCTGCCAATGCTTTTGCGCGTAGTTTCCGGCGCTTGAAACGAAGAGAATACCACTTTCTCTTGCTGTTTGGATACTGTCGGATAGTGAGTGTCGGCCGTCATCAGCAATTTGTGGGTACCCCTGTGCGTACACGATCACGTCGACATCTCGCTGGACGAGATATTCGATAGCCCTCTGATCGTCGACTAGTGTTCCACCGCTGGCGAGGTACAGTTGACTGTCCGGTGCTGTTCTCACGATCACTTCGGCGACCGAGGTCCCGTGAGCACCAGTGGTCGTGACGTCACCGAACGACCGTGCTTCAACGACGTTTGAGGCAACTGCTGCGTTATCTGGATCGAATCCTTGGTCAATGACGCCAACTTTGACTCCGCTTCCTGTCGTACCCCGCTGGTGTAGCGGTTCGACTCCGAGGGACGTTCCATTACTCGAACCGGGGATCTTAATCGGCCTAGACCGCATCGCAGGTCGGGTAGCTGTCACCCACGACAGATTTTCGACCTGTCGGATTTCGGTCTCTGTTGTCGTCAACTCTATTTGTGTCTCTACTTGCGATCCGACAGTGCCGTATTTCGCGAGTTCGGTCCGATTTATGTTACTTCGAGGGGCTGCGATCACGACGTAGTCGGACTTTTCGGCTGCTGTCGACTGCGATCGGGTGGTGTCACTCTGATTGTCTGGTGGAAGCGTATCGATTCCGATTACCTGGTCCTGAGCGGTGGCTGCTGTGCCCGCAATCCCTAGGCTCGCCACGACGAGGACAGCAAGTCCAACCCACACGGCAGTCCGAACATTCACACTATTTGATCTACGAGTGACCACTTGTATGTTGCTGTCAGGCGTTGTTGTGGGCTTCCAGAATCATCGGTTGTGGAATTCTGCGAGTACCCCCACCTTCCAAGAAGCATACTCCGACACGCCTGCCGGTAAAGACATAAGAAATAGAAAAAAACCGCAGCGACCGGGTGGTCCGGTCTGGATCAGGCGTTTCGCTTATACGTCCGCCTGTTCAGCGTTGAAGTTGATCATCAGGGCGAACTCACTCGGAGCAACCTGCCGACCGTTGACGTTGCCCTCCTCTGCGTTTTCGTTGATGGCGAGTGCAATCTCGCTCGGTGCGAGGTTCCCGTCACCATCACTATCAACTGCAGAGAACGACTCGGTCGACACTGCATCAGGCAGGTCGGCCGGCCGTTCGCTCTGAGCACCCGTGACAGTCACGTCAGCTGTGCCAGAGACACCGCTTCCGATGGCAGTCAGGGTTACTGTGCCCGCACTCGCGTCAGATGCGTTGTAGGTGAACGTCGCCGCCACCTGTCCATCGTCGTTGAGCGTGACTCCCTGCGTGCTGCTACCTTCGATCGAGCCGCTCGCCGGTGACAACTGGATGCTTCCACTTGTCAGCGGGACATTACGGCCTTCGGTATCGACGAACTCGGCCGTAACGTTGGTCGTCTCGTTGACGGCGACCGAGTCACTCTCGGGCGTCACCGCGATTGCGTCGGCGGCGCCGGTCGTCGTGACCGTCGCCGAGCCCTGCACGCTGAAGTTCTCAGCCAGCGCGATAAACGTCGTCTCACCGGTGTTCGACGTTCCGTTCACGTCGATCGAGACGTTTCCATCACCATCGGTTTTTTCGGTAGTGTCCGCAAGCGACTGGTCAATCTCAGCGGCAGAGCCAGACTGCTTTGCGAACGTGATGTTCTGGTTGTTGACACCGAGTGCGTCGCCGTCGGCATCAACGAACTGCGCTTCCAGGGCGGCCTGGTTCTGCCCGTTATTCACGTCGCTCGCCACGACGTTGTGGGCGGGCGTCAGTTCAAGGGCCGCGGGCTGGGTAACGCTCACGTCGAGCGTGGTGTTTGAGACGTTCGAATCCGGAATCGTCGCCGACAGCGTTGCCGTGCCAGTCCCGTTCGCATCAACGTCGAACGGGACACTGCCACTGGAGAGCGCTGCCGA
>JAQCNR010000505.1 GCA_028274925.1 Halovenus sp. | reverse complement strand
CTGTGGGACCTGCATCGTCGTCAGTCATCTATACCTCCGGGCTGGTCTGGAACCTCGGGTGTCTCGCCGCCGCCGGGGTCGACCTGAATCTGGTCGCGGTTGTCCCACATCGCGTTGACGATGTGCATCCCCTGTGCGGTGAGGTCCTGCTGGAGGTTCGCACCGACCAGTTCCGCGACTGTCTCGTGGCCGAACTCCTCGACCAGTCGCTCGAACATCAGCTGCCGTGGCTCGTCGAACTCTGCGGGGTCGATTTCGACGGTGAGTGTGATGGGGTCTGCGTCGTCAGTCATCGGCGATCCCCTGCTGGCTGGCCGTCGCGTCGATGCCGAGTTCGGCCTCGATGCGATCCAGCCGCGATTCGAGTTCGGCGTTGCGCTCGCGGAGGTCGGCGTTCTCGGCTTCGAGGTCGTCGATGCGCTCGTCGCGGTCGTCGAGGTCGGCTTCGAGCTTTTCGATTTCGTCCTGTTGGTCCTGAACAGCACCGATGACGAGCGGCGTCAACTGTCTGTACGCGAGTTGCAGGAATCCGTCCTCGTCTTCCTGGACGGCTTCCGGAAGTACGTCTTCGACGGATTGGGCAATCACGCCTGCCTCCCGTCCGTCTGCAGCCTCCTTGGCTTTCCACTCGTAGGTCCGTGGTTCGAGTTCAGTGAGTTTCTCGATGGGATGTGCTATCGGCTCGATGGCTGTTTTGACCCGAGCGTCCGACGTGTTGATGACACTCCCACTGCTGTTCATGTCCAGGTCGCCCTGGAAGATGTCGACCTGACCGCCGTCGTTGACGGTAAACAGGGTCGTCGATCCGCCGTCTTTCGTGACGTTGAAGTCCCTGTTGCCATCCGTGTCGTTGTTGTCGGAGTCGATGTCGACGTTGACACTATTGACCGAAATGATGTTCATATCACCTCCCTTGTCTGTCAGTCTGCTTCCATCGAGATTGACATCGGCACTACCCTTGAAGGTTATATTGTCTTCATCACTGTATATTTCATACGCGCCGGTAATTTGATTCTGGGACCCAAGGTCGATATTACCGGCTGGCTGGAGTGAGAGATTACCGGCTGGCTGGAGTGAGAGATCACCACTGGATGTCGAGAGGGAGAGTGCGCCGTTCGTGTTCTCGACGGTACCCCCCTGAACGTCCAGATTACCGTTGTGAACGTCGACGTCACCGCCGTCGTTGACGGTGAACAGATCCATCTGGGTGCTCTCTGCGTGTTTCGAGACGGTGAAATCGTAGTTGCCATCAACCGCGCTAGCGTCAGTGTCGATGTCGACGTTGACACCATTGGTCGCGGTGATGGACATGTTTGGCCCACCCTGTAGTTCATTCCCCTCGAGATTAATGTTGTCTTTACATGTGATTTGCCCGGCTCCGTTGTCTTTGAGGTCGTCCGTCCGGAGTTTTCCTCCGACGACGAGATTCCCATTGGGAGCGGTGACTTTTCCGGAGCCGCCGAACTGGAGGTGGTCAGTGCCACTAGCTTGAATGCTATTGTTATTCGAGAGGTTCAGGTTCGTTTTGAGCGTCAGCGTTCCCGAGTCCCCGTGCAGATTCGCCGTGTACAGATCCTGCAGCGGATCGTTACTGGTTCCGATCTGGCCCGAGGCGTCCGCGCTGGCGGTGCCCGCGCCCAGGCCGAGCAATCCGAGCACGCCCGCCGAGGTCAGGACGCCCCGGCGCGTCGCGATGGATCCGGGTCCGTCCGGGGCTTCGTCTGTCGTCTCTGACTCGGTCGATTCTTGCTCGGCCGATACTGACTCGGTTGCTGGCGTCGCCTCGTCCTCGAGTCGCTCGCGCTGGTCACGAATAATCGCGTCCTGTTCTTCGAGCCGTTCCTGCTGGCGCTCGATGGTCTCGGCCTGCTCGTCGATTCGCTCCTGCTGGTGCTGGATTGTCTCCTGTTGGTTTTCGAGCTGTGCTTCGAGGTCGTC
>JAQCNR010000504.1 GCA_028274925.1 Halovenus sp. | reverse complement strand
GGTCTTGGATCAACTGTGGCCCCGTCTCACGACGTTGTCGGCGCTTGATTCTCGTGTCGATGTCCATGTCTGCTCTGTGTGTTCTCTACCGGTAGTTTCAACCCCATAATCAAAAGAACCGCGATTGTGAGAGTGTCATGCTGCCGTGCTGAGAGTCGGGGTCAGCTAGCTTGCGGTGGTCCGTGGTCTCACTGGAGGTCCGGTAAGAACCGGGAGCGTTAGAGATACCCGGCGTTTGGAAGCACCCCCGTAACCGACAGAATGACCACGAAGACCATCGAGATGGCGATAGCCATCGCCGGCGGGTCAACGTGCGTTCCGGAGTGGGCGTAGAACAGCCGCTGGGTCAACTCGCCCAGCAGCCCACTGATTGCGCCGAACACACCAGCGGCGAGCAAGGCGGCGACTGCGCCTGCGGTCGGCAGGAAGACAACCGCGCCGACGGCACCGATGAGCGTGATATGGTGTGTCACAGGGATCTTTTCCACCCCAAGGTTGAGGAACAGCAGGCTCATCGCCGAGATGGCATAGCCCATGAAGATGCTCCCAGTCTTGATGTAGATGAACCCGCCGAGAATCCCGCCGACGAGACCGATGGCGGTGACGCCGGACCACTTGTACTGGTGGGGAAGCCACGGCTCAGTCGCGAGGCGTCCCTGGTGTTCTGCTGGCACTTCGCCGCCATCTGCCGAGACGTGTGGTTCCTCACGCTCGAACGGCGACATGTCCAGCAGGTGACTCCCGCTCGCACGCCCGACAATCGGGTAGCCGAAGACACCACGTGCAATGAATGCTGTCAGGAACACCGCCACCGCGATGAAGTCAGTCGCTGCGGTTCCACCCACCACGACGAGTGCGCTCCCGAACCGAGCGATGAGCATCCCGAGGGCACCAAAGATGGCCCCGACTGCGAGGATGTCTGGTTTGGTCCCGAAGGCGTAGAGGATGTTTTTCCCGAAGTGGTAGTCCCAGTCTTCGGGTTCCATCTCGGGATATTTCTTCCCGGCGTACGCCGAGGCGGCGACACCGCCGGCGAAGGCGATGTGCGGCCCGGTAATCGGACCGAAGCCGATGACGCCGGTAATCCCAGCACCGAGTTCTCCGGCACCGACGGCCGGTGCTGCGCCAGCAATTTCGGTCTGGAGAATGTTGATCCCTTCACCGAGGAACACCACGAACCCGGTGAAGATGAACGCTGGCAGTGCACCGATTGCTGCACCGAAGGCTCCGCCGGCCAGTGCTGTAATGAGCAGGACGATGAAGTCCTCCCACGGCATTTCGAGCACTGGAACCTGTAGTATGATGTCGTACATGGATTATTCCTCCTGTGCCCAGTCGAGAGAGCGTTCGACGGCGTCGTCCCATCGACTGTACATCTTGTCTGCCTGCTCGTCGTCCATCTCGGGCTCGAACTCCTCGTCAATCTGCCAGTTCGCCGTGAGTTCGTCGAGTGTCTCCCAGTAGCCAACTGCGAGTCCGGCGGCGTACGCCGAGCCAAGCGCCGTCGTCTCGTCGACTTCAGGCCGGGCGATATCGGTCTGGATGATATCTGACTGCAACTGACAGAGGAAACTGTTCTTGACAGCGCCGCCGTCAACTCGGAGTGTCGTTGTTTCGACACCGGAGTCAGCCTCCATCGCTTCGGCAATGTCCCGAGTCTGGTATGCAATTGATTCCAGCACCGCGCGAACGATGTGCTCTTTCCCCGTCCCTCGGGTCATCCCGACGATGGTACCGCGGGCGCGGCCGTCCCAGTGGGGTGCGCCCAAGCCTGTGAACGCCGGGACGATATAGACCCCGTCGGTCGAGTCGACCGAACTCGCGAGGTCGGCAGTCTGTGCGGCGTTGTTGATGAGGTCGACGTCTTCGAGCCACTCGATAGCGGCCCCAGTAACGAAAATAGAGCCTTCGAGGGCGTACTGCACTGGTTCGCCCGAGCGCTGGAAGCCGATGGTGGTAAGCAAGCCGTGGTCGGACTCGACGGCTTCGGTGCCGGTGTTCATCAGGTAGAACGAGCCTGTGCCGTAGGTGTTCTTGGCGTCACCGGCGTCGAAGCAGGTCTGGCCGAACAGGGCAGCCTGCTGGTCGCCGAGTGCGCCCGCGACTGGCACCTCCGCCCCCAGGAAGCCATCTGCGTCAGTGTGGCCGTACAGGTCCTCGTCAGAGGAGGGCCGAACCTCCGGCAGCATCGACTCTGGGACATCGAACTCTTCGAGGAGTTCGTGGTCCCAGGCGAGGTCGTGGATGTTGTACAGCATCGTCCGGGAAGCGTTGCTGACGTCAGTGATGTGGTTGCCAGTCAGATTGTAGATGAGCCAGGAGTCAATCGTGCCCATCAACAACTCGTCGTCTTCTGCCCGGTCGCGCAAATCCCGCGAGCGACTGCTTTCGAGTTTGACGGGGTCGGCGTTGTCGAGAATCCACTCGGTTTTCGTCGCCGAGAAGTAGGCGTCACACTCCAGCCCAGTCTTCTCCCGAATCTCCTCAACTTTCCCCGCTGCTTCGAGTTCTTCGACGCGGTCGGTCGTCCGGCGGTCTTGCCAGACGAGCGCGTTGTAGACCGGTTTGCCGGTGGCCCTGTCCCAGACGATAGTCGTCTCTCGCTGGTTCGTGATCCCCAGCGCCGCCAGCTGTGACGCCTCGATATCTGCCTGGTCGAGACCAGCCTGAACGACGTCCTTGGTATTCTCCCAGATTTCGACCGGGTCGTGTTCGACCCACCCTGGTTCTGGGTAAATCTGTTCGTGTTGTTCGTACTCGTTGGCGACGACCTGTCCACCGTGGTCGAAGATCATGAACCGTGTTCCGGTCGTCCCCTGGTCGATTGAACCGACGTATGTGTTTGACATTGTGTATTCCCCTCTAAGACGGCATATTTGTCCCCCGATATACCGCCTTGCCAATAGACAACAGTGCAATGTCTATTAAAGCTTACTCATACTTTGGGGTCGTCAATAAAGTAAAGCGTCGTCTAGCTCCATTCGTGCGAGATAGTTGCTCGAATCTGGCCGTTCAATTCGATTGTGACCAGTGTTAGATGCACAGAACCGCCAGTTCCGCTGCTGTGGAGTAGAACCGTGTGTTCTGGGGATGTAATAAGGACCTCATTAATCCGTCTCGCGCAGGTGTGGCCAAGTCGCATGAGTCAGTACTATATTTACTGGCGGCAGTTATCCACCGGTGAAATAAAGTTGTTCGACTCCAAATGGTGCGTACACGAATGACATCGGCACCACACATCGCCGTCATCGGTGGGGGTTCGACTGGGACGGGCATCGCGCGGGACCTGGCGATGCGGGGCCTCGACGTGACACTCGTCGAGCAGGGAAACCTGACACACGGCACGACCGGCCGAATGCACGGCTTGCTTCACAGCGGCGGCAGGTACGCCGTCTCCGACCAAGCGAGCGCGGAGGAGTGCATCGAGGAGAACCGCGTGCTCCGAGACATCGCCAGCCACTGTGTCGAGATGACCGGCGGCCTATTTGTCAAACGACCAGAAGACTCGGAGGAGTACTTCCAGAAGAAACTGAGTGGCTGTGAGGCCTGTGGCATTCCTGCCGAGGTCATTTCCGGCGAGGAGGCACGCAAGATGGAACCACATCTCGCGACGGACATCGACAAGGCAATCTCGGTCCCCGACGGTGCTGTCGACCCCTTCCGTCTCGTGGTGGCAAACGCCGCCAGCGCGCAGGAACACGGCGCGCGTATCGAGACACACTCGAAAGTCACGGACCTGCTGGTCGAAGACGGCGAGGTTGTCGGCGTCGAAGTCGAACACGACTCCGGGACTGGTGAGCGCGTTCACGGCCGGACGGGCGGGACCGAGGAGATACGCACGGATTACGTCGTCAACGCGACCGGTGCGTGGGCCGGCCGAATCGGAGACATGGCCGGTCTCGACATCGAGGTACGGCCGTCGAAAGGCGTCATGACCATCATGAACGTCCGGCAGGTCGACACCGTCATCAACCGCTGCAAACCCAAGGGTGACGCCGACATTATCGTGCCCCACGAGACGACGGCGATACTGGGCACAACCGACGAGGAAGTCGACGACCCGGAAGACTATCCCGAGAAACAGTGGGAAGTCGATATGATGATCGACACGCTGAAAGAACTGGTGCCGATGCTCGACGAGGCCCGCACGATCCGCTCCTTCTGGGGTGTCCGCCCGCTGTACGAACCCCCGGACGTGGGCAGCGACGACCCGACTGACATCACGCGCGATTACTTCCTGCTGGACCACGAGGAGCGAGACAGTCTGGGCGGGATGGTCAGCATCGTCGGCGGTAAGTTCACCACCTACCGGATGATGGGCGAGGAGATCAGCGACCACGTCTGCGGGAAGTTCGGCATCGACGCCGACTGCCGGACCGCAGACGTTCCGCTGCCGGGCAGCGAGGACTTCACGGTGTTGCGCGACTACATGGACGAGTTCGGACTGCAGTCGCCGATTGGTCGCCGGAGCGTCGAGCGCCTCGGTTCTCGCGCGGAAGAGGTGTTACAGACCGACGGACCGAATCCGGTCGTCTGTGGCTGTGAGGGGGTAACCCGCGCCGAAATTCAGGATGCCATCGAGGGGTCAGGCTCGGACCTCAACGCAGTCCGCCTCCGCACGCGTGCCTCGATGGGCAACTGCCAGGGTGGGTTCTGTTGTCACCGGATGGCGAACGAACTCCACACCGAGTACGACGAGTCGACGACGCGGGCGGCGTGGGACGAGCTCCTGCAAGAACGCTGGAAAGGCCAACGGCACGCGCTCTGGGGCGAACAACTCTCGCAGGCGATGTTGAACTACGCGTTGCAGGCCACCACACAGAACCGGGACAACGACCCGGCCGAGGACGACAGCATCGATTTCGCCGCGTTCGACAGCGGCCCCGAGGATGTCGAGGTGGTGTCGGACGCGAGCGTCGCCGCCGACGGAGGGTACGATGGCAATTGAGTCGGAAGTACTGGTCATCGGCGGCGGGTTGGGCGGGTTGACGAGTGCACTCGCGGCGGCGCGGGCGGGTGCTGACGTGCGGTTAGTGTCGTACAAGCAGAGCACGCTCCGCAACGCCTCAGGCCTCGTCGATATCCTCGGGTACACGCCGGATGGGGATGGCCCGCTAACTGACCCGTACGCTGCGATACCCGCCCTCCCTGCGGCGCATCCCTACAGTACGGTTGGCGTGTCGACGGTCCGAGACGCGATGGCGCTGTTCGACGACGTGGTGCCGGACTATCGCGGGTCGCACACCGACACGAACGCGCTGGTGCCGACACACGGCGGCACACTGAAGCCAACTGCACGGTACCCGGCCGGGGCGAGCGCTGGACTCGCCAGTGACGAGCGAGACGTGTTGCTGGTTGGCCTCGAATCGATGGTCGATTTCGACGCGGACCGCGCCGCCGAACATCTCGAAGCGGCCGGCGTCCCCTTCGACGTGCGAGGGGTCACAACTTCGTTCCCCGGTGACCTCCGGGCCGACGCGAAGATTACCCGCTACGCCAAGCTACTGGACACAGACGGAGAGGTGTCCGTCAAAGGCAGGAAACGCCCTGTCCGTGCGGCACTCGCCGAACGCGTGGGGCGTGGACTGGCAGGCGAGCAGCGAGTCGGGTTCCCGGCGATTCTCGGCGACGACAACGCAACCGAGATTCGCGAGGAACTCGGCGACAGACTCGGTGCGGACGTGTTCGAGGTTCCGATGGGGCCGCCATCGCTGCCGGGACTGCGCCTCGAAGACGCGCTGTTCGACGCACTTCGGAGGGCGGGTGCCAGCATCGAAACGGGCAACCCCGTTGCGGAGTTCGACGGCGACGACCGTATCGAGCAGGTGTATATCGAGAAGAACGGCGCGAAGATACCGAACAGCGCCGACCAGTACGTGCTCGCGACGGGCGGACTGGTCGGGAAAGGTGTCGAATCCGACCGCGGGGGTGTCTACGAACCAGTCTTCGACTGTCACGTCCCACACGCCGAGGACCGCTACGACTGGTTCGACACCGACGTCTTCGGTGACCACGAGTTCGCCCGGTTCGGTGTTCAAACCGACGACGACCTGCGACCAACCCAGGCCGACGGAAGCGCGGAGTTCGAGAACCTCCGGGCGGCGGGGGCAGTGCTCGGCGGCTACGATTTCGCTGCCGAAAAATCAGGCAGCGGCGTCTCGATTGCGACGGGCTACGCTGCTGGACGGAGCGCGGCACAGGAGGCACAATGAGCGACGCAGAATCACCACCAGAGTTCGACCCAGAGGCACCGAACACCGGCGAGGACTTCGAACCGGTCGATGTGTTCCCCGACAGCGACGATTTCGACTTGCGCCCGGGAGCGGATTCCTGTTACAAGTGCTCGACGTGTGATACGAACTGTCCAGTCGCGGAGGTTGACGACGAGTTCCCCGGCCCGAAGTTTCAGGGGCCAGAACAGTGGCGGCTGAAACAGTCTGAGGAGGACTACGACGTCGACGACTCGGTGATGGACTGCTCGAACTGCATGCGGTGTGACAACGCCTGTCCATCCGGCGTCCCGCTCTCGCAGATGCACAACACCGCCCGCGGGGAGTACGTCAGCGAGCAAATGTCGAAATTTTCTGTCGAGTACTGGCGCAACCGCATTCTCTCGAACTACCGGACCTCGGCGTGGCTCGCGAGCAAGATGCCCCGAGTAGCAAACGCTGCGATGAACTTCGGCCCAGCGCGGTGGGTGATGGAGAAGACGATGGGAATCACGAGCGAGCGAGAGTTTCCGGCCTTTGCCACCGAGACGTTCCGCGAGTGGTGGCGAGCGGAGGGTGGAGCCGCCGGTTCGCGCGAGCGTGCAGTCGCCAGCCGCGAACGCCGCGGTGAGGACCCAGACGCCGACAAGAAGGTGGCCTACTTCCACGGCTGTTACTCGAATTACAATACCCCAGAAGTCGGGAAGGCGATGGTTCGCGTCTACGAACACTTCGGCTACGAGGTTGTCGTCCCCGAACAGAAGTGCTCGGGGACGCCGATGTTCGCCAACGGGATGTTGGACGACGCGCGCCGGCACGCCGAGGCCAATATCTCCTCGATGGCTGACCTCGTCGAGCAGGGCTACGACGCCATCGCCTCCTGTACCTCCTGTTCGATGGCGCTCCGACAGGAGTACCCAGAACTGTTCGACATCGATGGCGTCGACGAGGTGTCGTCACACACCTTCGAGTCCCTGGAGTATCTCCGAATCCACGAGGATGTCCGGGACGAACTCGGGGCCGCGGATGTTGACGGCGAGTTAGCCAGAGAGTTCGCCTACCACGCGCCGTGTCACGCCCGCAATCAGGGACTCAACAACCAGGCGGTCGAACTGTTCCGTGACGTCGAGGGCGTCGGCATCGAAGACGTAGGCGACTCCTGTTCGGGTATCTCGGGAACGTACGGCTGGAAGTCAGAAAAGTACGACAAATCGATGGAAATCGGCGCAGAGATGTTCGAGCATATGGAAGACGCCGACGGGAAAACTGGGATGACAGAGTGTCCAACCTGTGCGATGCAGATGGAACACGGCACCGGCTACGATATCCGGCATCCGCTCGAACTGCTGGAAGCCGCACTCGTCGAGTAGATTACGCTGCCCGGCCGAGCAGAGACAGCGCGAAGGCGGTTCGAAGCATATCAGGTGCGTCGCCGAGCCCGAAGACGAGGTCGCCGGTTCGGGAGACGTGGTCGAGAACGTCCGGAGAGGCGTGCTCGGGGGCAGCGGCAATACCGGCGTCGTGCTCTTCGACCCACTTCATAACCCGCAAATCGCTTTTCGAGTCACCCATCACGAGCGCGAACGGGTCATCAATTCCCAACACATCGAGCGCGGCTTCAACGCCTGCGACTTTGTTGAGTTCGAGCGAGCCGATTTCGGCGGCGTCGGCCTCGTAGTAGGCCACGTCGATTCGCTCGAAGATATCCTCGAAGGCCGCGGGGACGTCCGCACGGTCAGCCCCGTGTTCGTCCTGCTCGTCGAGCACACTCCGTATCTCTGGGTCCACGTCGGCGTAGTACGCCCGGGCGAATCCCCCAGCAGATTGCTCCTCGCCAATTTCACGGGCGACGCTTGTTTCGAGGAGGTCGAGCAAATAAATAAGGCCCCTGTCGATGACCTCGCGAGCGTTGTCGGTGCCAGTCTCGAAGTTTGGCTTGAGGGTGACGTTGAACTCGTTGCCCTGGAGGTGACAGCCCCGGCGGAGTTCTTCTGGGGCTTCCGAGAGCACGCGCGAGCGGACCGTGCTGAAGACTGACTGAATTTCATCGTCGAGTCCTTCGTACAGCAGTTGTTTCGTGTTTGCGCCGTGGCCAGGTGTGAACGCGCCCGTTCCAGCCTCGTAGACGATGCTCACAGTACCTGAATGGACGAGTTCGTTGCCCAGCCCCTGGATGAGAAATCCTTTGACATTTTCCAGGGTCTGGCCGGTGCAGATGACGATGGGAACATCCTCACTGTGGAATTTGGTGAGGAGGTGTAGCGTTTCGCGAGGGATTTCGTTGTCAGTGTTGCCGGCCGAGCGAAGCGTCTCGTCGACATCCAGCACCAGCACGTTCACGCCGCGGTGGTACTTGTTCCAGAGGTCGAGCGCGGCAAACGCCTGGTCACGCGTCGCCAGCGCGGCCAGGTCGACAACAGCCTCGTCGGGAAAGGCGGCCTGCAACTGCTCTTTGCGGTCGTCGAGTTCGTCGCGCGCGTCCTGCCACTGGTTGAGAGCAACGCGGGAGTCAACCGGCGGGAAGAGGTCGACAAACTCCTGATATGCCCG
>JAQCNR010000499.1 GCA_028274925.1 Halovenus sp. | reverse complement strand
CCGGCGTCGTGGGTCGTCAGCCGAATCTCGACTTCGCCCCAGGTAATCGTCATCTCGGGATGGTGCCAGGCTTCCTCGGCGACGCCGCCAGCGCCCGAGGCGAAGCCGATGCCGTCGAGATAGGAATCGAACTCGTAGACACGAACGATTTCGTCACCAGCGCGCTCCCACCCGTCCGGTAGCTGTGCGTCGATTTCCTCGTCAGAGAGTAGTTCCGTCATAACGGATGCATCGATTGCAACGGACAAAACAGTTCGGCCTACTCTTCGAGCTCCTCTAACAGTCCGGCTGGCAACTGCTCGCGGACGTGTTCCGGAATCGCGTCGACGTCGGAGGCGTCGACCGAGTCTGCCATTCCACCGGGAGCCATCCCGGACAGCGGCGCGTCGGCCTCGTTGATGTTCGGGTTGAACAGCTGAAGTGCCGTGTGAATTGTCGTCCAGTCGTCGTCGGCGGCAGCGTCACGGAGACTGTTCGTCGGCGGTGCGAGCAACTGCGAGACCAGCGTATCTGCCATTGATTCGACGACAGCCTCGCTCTCCTCGTCGAGGTCGAGTTTCTCGAAGGTCTCCTCTAGTTCGCGGGCTTTGACTCGCTCTGCGCTCTCGTACATCGCGGAGATGACCTGGTCGGCCTGCTTGCGCTTGTACTGGTCGAGCAGTAACTCGAACTCCTCGTCGACAATCGCTTCGACCTCCTGTGCGGCCTCCCGGCGCATCTGGCGAGTCTTCTCTGTCACGGCTTCGAGTCGGTCGAGGTCGTAGACCGTCAGATGGTCGAAGGCGTCGGCTGCTGGCGGAATATCGCGTGGTCGAGTGATGTCGATAACGAAGGTTTCGCTGGTGTCTGACAGCGTCTCTGGGTCGACAATCCACTCCGAACTCGCCGTCGCGGCAATCAGAATATCGGCGTCGTCGATCGTCTCGGCGAGTTGGTCCAGTCCGCGCGTCTCCATCGCGACGGGTTCGTCGATGCTCTTGGCCACGGAATTCGCTCGCGCAATCGTTCGGTTGGCAACGACGAGTTTGCCGACCCGTGGCGCGAGGCGCTTGGCGGCTAACTGGCCCATTTCACCCGCGCCGATAACCGCGGCGTTCGCGCCATCGAGGCCGTGTCTCTCCGCGGCGAGGCGGACGGCGGCACTGGCAAGTGAGACCACGCCCTCGTTGATTGCTGTCTCCGTGCGTGCCCGCTCACCGACGTGAATCGCCTTGGTCACGCCGTCTTCGAGCACGGGACCGATACCATCCATCGTCTGTGCATCCTGGTAGGCGTCTCTGATCTGGCCGAGGATCTGGTCTTCGCCCAGCACGAGCGATTCGAGGCCGGCACTCACACGCAGGAGATGTTCGAGACTCTCCTCGTGGCCCAGTTCCCGAATAATCTCTTGGGACACGTCGGCGAACTGGTCGGCAAGCAGTTGAGTGCCAGTTGTCTTGTCGTCGGTAACGACGTAGGCCTCGACTCGGTTGCAGGTCTGGAGGACGTATGCCTCCTCGACATCTGGCTCTGAGCGAAGGTCGGCGACCAGCGCGTGCTGGCTGTCGGCAGTCGCCGCTTCGAGTTGCTCCAGAGATGCGCGTTGATGGGAGATGCTAATACCAGAGATGAGACCGGAGTTAGATGTCATAGTGAATCACCGGTTACGTCTGCAATCACGTCTGTGGCTACCTGACGGGGGTTTGAACTCTCGGTATCTAAAGCCTTCCATACGGCGTCGCTGTCGACAACGGCCCGCAACGCACGCCGACGCGTCTCGGCGTCGAGGTGGTCGAGTTCCGTCCGGAGCGAGCCAGTCAGGTCGGCCATCCCGCCTGCACCACGAATCGTCGATTCGAGTTCCTGTCGCAAGTGACGGCTCAGCGACGGACTCCCGGTCGAGATGGCAGCGACCACGGGGTCGTCCCTGACAGTTGCGGGAACGACGACGTGGCCGGGTGACCGGGGCCCGGCGTAATCGGCACGGTTCGAGAGTAGCCCACGCTCGTCAGCCGCCTGCTCGAACGCTGCGTTGAGTTCACCCGAATCCGTTGCGGCAACCACGAGGACCGGGTCGACGCGGTCGAGCCAGTCACCTGCGTCTGCTGGCTCCGGGGCAGCCCGGAGCCGCTGGCTCCCGCCGTATGAGTCAGCCTCGAACGTCGGGCTGAGAACAACAACCTCGGCCTCGCGGGCGAACTTCCGGGCCTTCCGTGCGCCGACGGGACCGCCGCCGACGACGAGCACGCGTTCACCCGCGAAATCGTGAATCAGTGGAATCATCCGCGTTCTGGTGAATTTCGGGAACGGCCCTGTTTAAATGACTCGCCTGTTCCCAGCCTATGCATCAAGCACCGCGTCGTCTGGGTCGGCGACGTCACCGCGAATCGCCGTCGCGTCGTATCCAGCCTCGCGGACGGCACCGAGCAATTCCTCGGTATCGGCACCTGCCTCGAAATAGAAGACCACATCGAAGCTGCCGTCGCGAAGCAGTTGCTGGCACTCCCAGACAAAGGACTCGTCGTCGAGCGTGAGTCCCTGATGCTGGTTCGAGGAGAAGTCGGAGTCATCGGTCCCGGAGTACACGAAGGTGTCTGTGGGCTCGTAGCCGGCGTACTCAGCGATCAGTTCGCCGACTTCGACAGTTGCTTGGTGCATCTCTGGCTCCTGGCTCCCGTCGAATTCGGTCTGGAGTACGAGGCCGTCGAGTTCGATGTCACCCGGCTGCAACAACTTCCAGGTCCGCCGCCGGAGTTCGTCGTCGAGTATTTCAGCCATACTGAGCGTTTCCGCGGGGCGTAGTTACCACTCACGGTTCGCGGGCTGTTGTCCCGACAGAAATAATCGAGTGGATGTGCTGTTGTACAGCCCAGTGCTGCGGCTACAGCGCTGCCCCGGCCAGTCACTTCGAGGCCTGTTACAGCCGTTCGAGGTTCTTGGCTCGTGGCCCTTTATCGGCCTCGACGATTTCAAATTCGACTTCCTGTCCCTCTTCGAGATCCGGCCCGCCGACGTCTTCCATGTGGAAGAATACGTCTTCGTCTGCGTCCTCAGTCTCGATGAAACCGTAACCGCCTGTGTCGTTGAAGAAATCAACCGTACCTTTCGCCATTGCACGTGAACGAACGTTGGCACTCTATTAATAAGCTGTGGTCAGTCTACCCGCGCCCGCAAGATTCAACACCGCTGTGTGGTGAAATGGTAGTATGGCAAGTCGGCTCCGTGCTCCTGTCGAGCGGTTGTATGCGCGTGTTCTCGAATCCGAACTTGAATCGACACCGTCACACATTGCGGTCATTCAGGACGGGAACCGCCGCTACGCCGCCAAGGAGGGAGTCGAAAAAACCGCAGGCCACCGACAGGGTGCCGAGACGACCGAGGCACTGCTCAAATGGTGTGCGGAGTTAGATATCAAGGAAGTCACACTCTATGCGTTTTCGACGGAGAACTTCGAGCGCCCCCCCGAGGAACGTGAGGCGCTATTTGACCTCATTACCGAGAAACTTCGGGACTTTGCTGACGCCGAGGAGATTCACGAGCGCGAAGTCCGGATTCGGGCCATCGGCGAAGTGGGTGACCTCCCCGAACGCGTTCGCGACGCCGTCGCCTACGCTGAGAGCCGAACCGAGGACTACGACCGCCTGCACCTCAATATCGCGCTCGCTTATGGCGGCCGGGCGGAACTGCTCGGCGCAACCCGGACCATCGCCGAACAGGTCGAATCCGGTGACCTCGACCCGGCAGACGTCGACGCCAGTACGGTCAACCAGGCGTTGCCCGACGGACCGACGCGCAACGTCGACCTGATTATCCGGAGCGGCGGCGACGAGCGCACCTCGAATTTCCTCCCGTGGCAGGCCAACGGCAACGAGGCCGCCGTCTACTTCACCGCCCCCTACTGGCCGGAGTTTCGCCGCATCGACTTCCTCCGCGCGCTCAGGACCTACAACTACCGCGATGAAAGCTGGCACCAGAGTCGGATTCGCCGCGCTCGCGCGCTGATCGGTGTCCTCGGCGAGACGTTCACCGGCGCTGCCGGACGGGTCAGTGCCGACGACGAACTCCAAGACAGCGAATCAGCGGAGAATACGGTCGAATCGCCGAGCTAATATCGCGGGGAGTCCGGTTCGGGATTCCGGCCCGCTGGTGTGTCAGTCTGTGCAGCGCTCATTCGGTCGGTGAAATCCCAGGTGAACAGCCGGTCGGGTTCGACGCGAATCATCACTTCCTCGCGGTCATCGTCGAGTAGCAGTTTGGCGAATTCGGACTCAGTTCCGCCGAGATACCGGTCCAACAACCCACGGAGCAGGGTCTTGTCCTCGTCGCCGTCGAGAATCGCGGTGCCGTTGCCGCGCACACCCATATACGGCGGTCGGTTGGTCGAGAGCTCGAAACAGACTGCGTCGTCTGTTCGGAGAAAGCGGGCAATGTCTGAGTCGCTGCCGGTCGCACAGCGAAATTCCCCGTCGATATACTCGTACCACAGTGAGAGCATCCACAGGCTACCGTCCGGACGGCGACAGCCAAGCCGGAGTGGCATTAGCGCCTCGTCGAGAAACTGCTCGAACTGTTCGCGGGACCACGGCCCCTTGGCTGGCGGCATTGGTTTCGATTTACTCGCTCGTGATATATCGGTTTGGGTGCGCTGGGTTTTTGTTTGAGATTGGGGTGTTGGGGATTCGACTGCGAATAACCAGAAAGTCCCCTCGCGCTCGCCCGGTTACGACTCGTTGCGCTCCTCGGACTTCGTCCTGCGGTGCTTATGTCGTCTCACCGGACCGAGCGCTCGGCCCCTTTCAGTCCCATCCACGGTGGCCTGTGCCACAAGCAACAGGGTGGGACTGAACAGGCGGGGGCTTTCTGGTTCTATGACACTGTCCTCCTGTCTCAAACGACTCTTACCGTCCAAATCGCCGCTGTCGGCGCTGGAAGTCTCGCAGCGCGCGCAGGTAATCCCGTCGCCGGAAATTTCGCCAGTTCACGTCGGTGAAGTACAGTTCGGAGTAGACGGACTGCCAGATCATGAAATCGGAGAGGCGCTCGGCACCAGTCTTGACAATCAGGTCCGGGTTCGACGGAAATACCAGTCGTCGCTCGATTTCTTCGCCGCCGATCTCTTCAATATCGAGGCTCCCGTTTTCGACTGCCGTTGCGATTCCTTGGACAGCGGAGGCGAACTCGTGTTTCCCACCGAGGCCGATACTCACCTGCACTGGCGTCGTCGCACGAGTCTCGTCCGCAGGCGAGCGGAGGGCAACCGGGTGCGGTGAGTCGAGGCGCTCGAACTCGCGTGCCAGCGTCTCGATGACCGACTCGTTGGTGACGCTGACGTAGATGACGACCCGTTCAGCGCCGAAGCCAAACGCCCAGTCGAGAAACTGCTCGACGGTGACGTAGGCGCCATCTTCCAGCAGGTCTTTCTCGGTAATGACCAGCGCAACCGTCTCCGGCAGCGACTGCTCGGCGAGGCGGATACGGGCCGCGAGATAGCGGTCGTACAGTCCCACAAAACATCATTCGACCGGGGGAAAATAAACGTCGGCGACTTTGATCTAGAGTTCGACGCCGCTGGGAATCAAACTGTGCTGGCGGAGGAGATTACCGTTGTTGTCGTAGACGAGTAAGGCGTCGAGTTCGTACACAATCGGCTCGCCGTCGCGGCGGTTAATCCGAATCTGGTAGTTGCCTTCGTCGGTTTCCTCTCTCGCCGCCGCGACAAGGTCGAGAATATCCGCACTGTCGGTATTGAATTCGAGCAGATACTCGCCAGTGACACGGTGCGTCAGACTACAGACACCTTTCGCGTCGGCAGACTCGTGGTCGTCCTGAAACCGAAAGGCGGCGTCGATATCCGACGCTGGTATCTGGTCGCTATCGTCTGTCAACTGGGCTGTGAGTGTCTCCTCGGGGCCGTCGTACTCGATGTCGAGCGTCGGGCTATCGGCCTCTGCTGGGTCCAAACTCTCGGCCGCGACTGTGAAGTGATCTCGCCTCATCCGGTAGTTGACTCTACGACTCCCTGTACAATGAACGTAACGACCGTACCGGTGCCGAAAGACATAGGTGTGACTATCTCACGCACGCGAATCGTCGATTTGGCCCAGCAGCCACTCGACGTGGGCATCGAGTCGCCCTCTCCCCGCGTCGGTCAGTTCGTAGACATCGTGAATTCCCTCGGTGCGTGTCTGGACGAATCCCTGCTCTTCCAGCGCGTCCAGCGCACCGTAAAACGACTGCGGGTCGATTCGCGTGTCGTAGGTCGACTCCAGGCGTGATTTCAGTGCCTGGGCCTGCATCGACTCATCGGCGAGCAGCGCACAGATGTCCCGTCGCCGCCCACTCTGGAGATACTGCGTCATCTCAGGCCCGTTCGAGTTGGCCGCTGGTCTCGACAAACTCCCCACGGTCGACCGACTCGTCGATGATCTGCTGAACGTTGCGCGCTTTGAGTTCGTACGCACTGGTCGCAATCGTCACGATTTCCTCACGAGTCATCGGGAACTCCCGGTTCCGGAGCAGCCTGAGCACCTTCCCGTAGTTCTCTGGGGGGTCATCACTCTCCGCTTGGGACGACTGTGTCGTCTGTGTGGAGTCAGTTGTCTCGGCTGATTGTTCCTGTCCACTGCCCGTCCCCTGTTTCTCGGATTCGTCGCCGGATTCGGAATCGCCGAGCAACGACCCGTCCTCCGACGCGCCAATCAGCCCGTCCGACTCACTCGTGGCCGTTGACTCTGTCTCAGGCGCGCTTGCTGTCTCGGCACTTTCTCCGGTGGTCGTCTGCGCGGGTTTGCCGCCCGCCCGTTCGATAAGCGGGTCGATCAGCGTTTCGAGTTGTGTTTTACAGGACTCACAGAGAACCGTCCGGCGGCGCTCGGCCTCGGTCGGATTGAGTTCCTCGGGGATAATCTCGAACGTTCCGGCCGCCTGCTCGCCACAGAAGTCACAGCGTTGGAGTGCTCGCATGGAGGTGACTACCGCCCCATCTCGCAAAAAACATGTCGGACCGCGACCCGCGGCCAGAACCGACACGCAAAGGTGCGAGCAACCCAACTCGTGTGTATGAGTGAGGATGCGACCACGGCCGAGTCCGACTCGGTGACCGCTACGTACCGTGAGACCGACACAGAACGGCTGCTCGTGTTCCGCCACGATGGCTCGGAAGCGGCAATCGCACAGAATATCGAGGGGTACGCGATGCTGAAGGTTCGCGATGGAGCGGACGGCGACGAACTCGAACGGTACTACGGCTTCGATATGGCACTCGACCACGCTGGCGAACTGCTCGGCGTCGCGAGCCACGACCTGCCGGTGCCCGAGGCGGCGGCCGACATGGGAATGTGATCAGACTTCGCGCTCGAAAACCATCC
>JAQCNR010000494.1 GCA_028274925.1 Halovenus sp. | reverse complement strand
GTCAGATGCACGCCCAGCCGAAAATCGAGAAAGTCCGCGAGAAATTCGAGCAGAAGCTGCAGGCCTGAATCGATCGTCAAGAAACTGTCTGCCAGTACGGAATTTTAAGTGACAGTTTTCCTTAGAGGAGGTATGAGCGAAGCAGATACTTCAGAGGAGCGTATCGACGAGACAACAACTTGGCCGGAACTCGCAATCGGTCTCTACGACCGGTTGACCGGCCGCGGCGCAGAGATTACCTACGAGTTCACAGATATGGAGGTGGACGTGCCGAGTAAGACCGGCGAGGACGCCGAACACGCTCGCTGGCGCGTCGACGGACAACTCCGAATCACCACCGAAGACCGCGACTGATGGCCGCCGACGCCGCCGTTGACTCGCTCGCGGAGCGTGCTCGCCAGCGTGGCCGTCTCGATATCGAGGCAAATCTGTCGGTAACAGTCGAGGGGCGGACGTTTGCAGTCGACGGCCGAGGGGAGCGAATCGTCGTGCAGGCACCATCCGTCGCTGCCTGTCTCGTTGTCCTCCGGCAGGGTGGTGGATTGCTTCCGAAACTAGCGAGCGTGCTGGACTCGGCCGGAGTGACCCTCGAAGTCAGAACGGGAGATGCCGTGCTCGCGGTTGTTGGTGCCGAGGCCACAGCGGGGCGACTGACCGCAGCGCTGGTTTCTGAGGCTGTCGAGGTCCGGGCTGGCGGCGTACTCGCCGGATTGCTACGCCTGCGGTAAGCTACGGCCAGTTTTCGCCGATTGCGTGACGAGTGCTTCTCTGGGGTACTCACCACCGAGCAGCTAATCATAAACCAAATACTGCGATATCAAATGGCGGATTTTGAACGATGAGACTACAGGGGTTTAGCCGATTCAGTGAGCGGAAACTGACTCAGATTGTTCTCCAAACGCGCAGTTACCAACCATACACGCGAGTTTCGGTGAGCGCTGGCAGCGTTGTCACTCAGACGGAGCAGTACCGCGGGCAGAGGTCCTCGCTATCCGAGTCCAGTTGTCTTCTTCAACAGCGCAGCGTGTTGTCCGCTGTAATCAACGGCGGATGCCCATACTTTTCAGTCAATTTGCAGATCCACCTAACGGCTATGTTGAGCAGCAGCCGAATAACACACCAGAGTCAACCGCTACTGAAGTTCTTCAACGAGAGAGGTAACAGCCTCGTCGACGAGATCGCTGTCAAGGCGACCCTGCCAGAAGTCAATATCGTCGCGGTCAATCGATTGGACTCCCCACGGAACAATCCGGCTCTGGTCCGGGGTTCCCCCACGAAGCCAACTCTCATCTGGGACCTGGATCAGTCCGTTCATATAGGATTTCGTTGTTAACGTCACTGCGATATACTGGTCGCCGTGGAACGGACGCCCGTCGTGGTTCGAGAGAATGAGCCAGGGCCGAGCGTCTTCCTCGCCTTTGAACGGATCATCTCCGTAGACGACGTCGCCACGCTCGAAGATTCGGGTCTGTTCGTCGGTCACTGTTCGTCCTCAACGCTCGGATGAGGTTCCCCCGGTGCGTGCTCGCGCCATACCTGCTTATCTTCTTCGCCGAATTGCTCGTTGAACAGCGCAGTCGCCCGTTCGTAGCCGCTGTACCCTTCGAGACGTTCCGTTTCGCCGGTTATTGCCCAGTACGTTGCCTTGTGCTCGACGAGGTCTCGCTCTTTCAACCGTGAGAGTGCCGTGCTGACCGCGCCTTCGTCGACGCCTATCTGGGACGCTATTTCGCGCGCCTTGAACGCGCGATCTTCATTGGCGGCGAGAAACCCGAGGACTTGATCAGGCACGGAGAGGTCTTCAAGTTCATCCTCGCTTGTATTCTCGAAGGTATCCCGGTCGATGGACATTGTTGAATGAGAATACAGTAGTCCCTGTAAAAAGCGTTAGGAGTGAAAGCTACGAAAGCGTTGAAGGAAATCACTCGCCGATAACCACGAGGCAGTTTGGGAGCCGTATGCATTGAAAAATCCAGTCTCAACTACTGGCGAATCTGCAGCGCACCCACGCTGTCAGCAACCGGAGTCGGCTGCCAAAACGCAGTGTCGCGGTGGCAAAACCGGGGCTGGGAGTGAAATACGAGTTCGCTCCGACAAAATAGGGCGAGTCGGGAGTTACGCTTCGGCGCGGATATCGCGGTCCTGTGAGTTGGCCACGAGCGCCTCGAAGGCGGCCGCGCCTGCCTCGGTCAACTCGTAGCGTTCGTGCACGTCGTCGGGGTCACGGCCGCGGCCACTTGCTAATCCGACAACCTTGGCAATCGACTCGTAGTTATCCCGGACGAGCGAGCCGACCAGTCCTGGCATCCCGGCGCGGTCAGTCAACTCCTCGGCGGCGGCCCGGCCACCGTAGACGGTCTTCTCGCTCTCGTCGACCAGCACCATCGCGAACGGTGTGTCGCCGAACTGTGCTTCGAGAAACTCCTGTGCCGGGTCGTCGTACCACGAAATCGCGCCGATGTCGTCAATCGCCTCCAACGCACGGGCGGCGACCGAGCAGTACGGACACTCGCCGTCGTAAATCAGGACGGAGTCGTAATCGCTCACAATCAGTATTGGGGCTGGAGGGGCAAAAACTGTCGTCTGAACTGCTCACACACAACCGATTGTCCTTTAATCCCGCCGCCGGATATATCGTGTATGAGCGACGAGCAGACTGGGGGTCACGACCGATTCGAGGACGTGACCGACCAGTACGAGCCTGCGGCAGTCGAAGACCGGGTCTTCGAGTACTGGGATGCGGTCGATGCCTACAAACAGACGGTCGAGCACCGCGCCGACGAGGAGACGTTTTTCTTTGTCGACGGCCCGCCGTACACCTCCGGGGCAGCGCACATGGGAACGACCTGGAACAAGACGCTGAAAGACGCATATATCCGCTATCACCGGATGAAGGGCTACGACGTGACCGACCGACCGGGCTACGATATGCACGGCCTGCCAATCGAGACGAAAGTCGAAGAGCGACTTGACTTCGAGAATAAGAAAGATATCGAGGAGTTCGGCGAGCAAGCCTTCATCGAGGAGTGCAAAGAGTTCGCCGAGGAGCAACTCGACGGGCTACAGGAAGATTTCCAGGATTTCGGCGTCTGGATGGACTGGGACGACCCGTATAAAACTGTGAATCCCGAGTATATGGAAGCTGCGTGGTGGGGTTTCGAGCAGGCCCACGAGCGCGGCCTCGTCGAGCAGGGGATGCGCTCCATCAACCAGTGCCCGCGCTGTGAGACCGCCATCGCCAACAACGAGGTCGAGTATCACGAGGTGCACAAGCCGTCGATTTACGTCAAGTTTCCCTTGGCGGAACGGGAAGGTAATCTCGTCATCTGGACGACGACACCGTGGACAATCGTCGCAAACACCTTCGTCGCCGTCGACGGCGAACTCGACTACGTTGGCGTGGACGCCGAGAAGAACGGCGAAACCGAGCGCCTGTACGTTGCCGAGGCAGTCGTCGAAGAAGTGCTGAAAGAGGGTCGCTACGACGACTACGAGATTGTCGAAACCCTGAGTGGTGAGGAGATGGTCGGCTGGGAGTACGACCATCCGCTGGCCGAGGAAGTGCCCAACCACGCCAGCGCCGAGGGCTCGGGACAGGTTTACACCGCAGAATACGTCGAAGCCGACCGAACTGGTCTCGTGCACTCCGCGCCCGGCCACGGTGAGGAGGACTTCGAGCGCGGCCAAGAACTCGGGCTGGAAGTGTTCTGTCCGGTCGACAGCGACGGCCGGTACAACGGCGACGCCGGCGAGTACGCGGGCACGTTCGTCCGCGAGGCTAACGACGAGATTATCGGCGACCTCAGCGCGAACGGCCACCTGCTCGCAGACGACCAGACGAACGTCCGCGAAGGGCAGTGCTGGCGCTGTGACACCGATATCGTCCGCATCGTCACCGACCAGTGGTTCATCACCATCACCGACATCAAGGATGACCTGCTCGCGAACATCGAGGATTCCAAGTGGTATCCGTCGTGGGCACGGGACAACCGCTTCCGTGACTTCGTGGAGGAAGCGCCGGACTGGAACGTCTCCCGACAGCGCTACTGGGGCATCCCGATTCCAATCTGGACGCCGGACAGCGAGGCGACAGCCTCGAACGGAGGCGGTGAAGCCGCCGGAGGATGGGACGGGGATATGTCGGAGGTCATCGTCGTCGGTGACCGTGAGGAACTCGCCGACCGGGCCGACCAAGACATCGACCCAGAGTCGGTCGACCTCCACAAGGGCACCGTTGACGAGATTACGATCACCGAAGATGGAACGACCTACAGCCGCGTCGGCGACGTGTTCGACGTATGGCTGGACTCCTCGGTCGCGTCGTGGGGCACGCTCGACTATCCTGAACAGGAGGAAGCCTTCGACGAACTGTGGCCTGCGGACCTAATCATGGAAGCCCACGACCAGACCCGCGGCTGGTTCTGGTCGCAACTCGGAATGGCCACTGCTGCGATGGACAAAATTCCGTACAAGCAGGTCCTGATGCACGGCTACGCCAACATGCCCGACGGTCGGGGGATGTCCAAATCGAAGGGCGTGCTCATCGATCCCCACGAGGTCATCAACAAGCACGGCCGCGACCCGATGCGGTTGTTCCTGCTGTCGGTGACCGCACAGGGCGAGGATATGAACTTCTCGTGGGAGGAGACCGGCGAGATGCAGCGGCGACTCAACATCCTCTGGAATGTTGCTCGCTTCCCGCTGCCGTACATGCGTGCGGACGACTTCGACCCCGAGAAGACAACGGTCGACGATGTGACCGAGGACCTGGAACTCGTCGACGAGTGGATTCTTTCACGCCTGCAGAGCGTCGAAGTTGCGATGACCGAACACATGGACAACTTCGAGAATGACAAGGCCGCAGAGGAACTGCTTGACTTCGTCGTCGAGGATGTCTCGCGGTTCTACATTCAGGTCGTCCGCGAACGAATGTGGGAGGAAAGCGACTCCGCGTCCAAACAGGCTGCCTACGCTACGCTGTACCGCGTGCTCGAAGAAGTGTCTGCCCTCTTTGCGCCGTTCACGCCCTTTGTCGCCGAGGAGGTTTACGACGCGCTGACCGGCGACACCGGCCACCCGACAGTCCACATGTGTGACTGGCCCGAGGCCGACGAGCAGTTCCACGACCCTCAGCTGGAACGAGAAATCGAAATCACCCGGGAAGTCGAACAGGCCGGGTCGGCAGCGCGCCAGCAGGCCGAGCGGAAACTCCGCTGGCCCATCGCGCGAGCGGTCGTCAGCGCACCGACGGCAGAGGTTGTCTCAGCTGTCGAAAATCAGCGCGATCTGCTCGAAGAACGACTGAACGCTCGCAACATCGAGATTGTCGGCCCTGACGAGGACTGGGCGGAACTGGCCTACTCCGCGGAGGCAGACATGAGCGAACTCGGTCCTGCCTTCGGCGATGACGCTGGCCGCGTCATGAACGCGCTGAACGAAGCCTCCGTCGACGAGTGGAGCCTCGACGCGCTCGAAGCCGCTGTCGAAGAAGCGACCGGACTCGCTGTCGACCTCGAAGAGTCGATGGTCGAGCCAGTGCTGGAACTGCCCGAGGGCGTCTCCAGCGCGGAGTTCAGTATCGAGGGTGACGACGAGCAAGTCAGCGGGCAGGTCTACGTCGACACCACGCTGACCGACGACATCGAGAGCGAGGGCTACGCTCGCGAGGTTATCCGCCGGGTGCAGGAGATGCGCAAAGACCTCGAACTGGACATCCAGGCAGGCATTCGTCTCAGCCTCGACGTGGCCGACGACCGGGTCGCTGGTCTCGTCCGCGAGCACGAGGAGCTAATCGCAGATGAGGTCCGCGGCGAGTTCGGGGCTGTCGAGGACGGCCACCGCAAGGAGTGGGAGGTCGAAGGCGTGACGATGGAAATCGCCATCGAGAAAATTGCTGAAGCGACGGTCTAACCGGTTTTTTCCGTTTGGAGAGCATCCGCGCGAGCAGCGCGAGCAGCGAGGGGTTTTCCCCCCACTTTTTTCACGGAGTGGTTCGCGCCGCAGGCGCGAACCCGACGTAGAAAAAGGTGGGCTATCGGAAACGTGGGGATGTACAGTCACGGAACGGGACTGGATTTATATCGTCGCCGGCCGCCAACGAGAGTATGAAAGAAATCATCAGTACTGACGCTGCACCGGCAGCGGTTGGCGCGTACAGTCAGGGGACAGCAACGGACGACCTCGTCTTTACCGCCGGCCAGATTGCCTTGACCCCGGACGGCGACCTGCTCGACGGCGCGGCAATCGACGTCCAGACCGAGCAGGCCCTGGAGAATCTCGAAGCGGTCCTGAACGAGGCTGGTGTCGAGATGACCGACATCCTGAAAACGACAGTTTTTCTCGCCGATATGGATGATTTTGAGGGGATGAACGCCACCTACGAGTCGTTTTTCGGCGACGAACCACCGGCCCGGAGCGCAATCGGCGTCGACGAGCTCCCGGAAGGCGTCGGCGTCGAAATCGAAGCTATCGCTACGAAGTGAT
>JAQCNR010000251.1 GCA_028274925.1 Halovenus sp. | reverse complement strand
TGTCCGGGGTCGCAAGCGGGGACTGGATGGCCTTGCTCGGGTTCGTCTTGCTCCTGCTCGGGATCGGAGCCCAGATCCTTGCGATGGTCGAGGTGGCGAGATTCAACCGGAAGTTCGGCGACCACTTCGAATTTTCCCGCTGGTGGTATGCAATCCTCTTCGTGCCCGTGGTCGGCCTCTTCGCGTATGGCTACCATCGGCGCCGCCGATTCGACGGCGTGAAAGCGTCCTGGCCGTCGGTCGTGGAGTTGACCGGTGAAGGGCAGCTACCGGAGTCTCAGGAGGACACTGACGGTGACGAGGAAGAGAGTGCAGACCGTGACTGGAAGGGCGCTCAACAAGAGACCGCCTGATTGACACCCTCCCACCCCCGGAGGGGTGGGCTTCCGCTCGCTACGTGTCACTTCCGACGGGGCAGGGCAGACACGCCCGGAGTTACAGCAACTCGGCGCGCGCCCTGGCATACAGATCCTCGGCGAACCACCAGTGGTGAAGCCGTTGGTGGTGGGCGAGCACGTCGAAGTCGTCCGTGATGACACCGGAAATCGAGACGGGTCCCTTGCCGCCCAACTCCTCAGCTAGCCAGTCCATCACCTCCCCGGTGGTGACCCCAGAGACGGTCGCGTCGGCCACCAGATGCCGAACGCGGTCCCGGAGCTCGCTTTCGGAGCCGCAATCGTAGGCCGCCGCCAGCGCCAGCATCGCCAACTCCTCACTGTCGGTGGCGGGCTCGCTTGGGAGCTCGCTGTGGCTGCCGTGGTTTCGCAGGAAGATGTGACTCTTGCCGAGGAGGCGCGTACGGGCGAGTCGGTCGGCCTCCGGGAGTGCGCCCCCTTCGTTGTGTTCGAGGACGAGGCCGATCTCGTCGGCGACGCCCGCGAGGAGATGGAACTTGATGGCCGTCTCGGGGAGCCGGGCGGGAAGGTCGATGTCCGGCTGGGTGATCTGGAGGAATGCGTGCGTCATCGGCTCGCGGTTCAGCCGGTCGAGGAGGGTGTAGAGCCGGTAGACGAACGGTTCGTCGTGGCTCCCGAGGACTAGAACGCGGTGCTGGCCGCCATAGGGGTAAGGACCGCGGCGGAGGAACAGCAAGATGGCTTCGACCTCGGATTCGGTCAGCGACTCACCCGGGGGGAGGGCGTCGTCTAGCGCGTCGCCGAGCAGGTTGCCGGAGGCAGACGCGGCGTCGGGGATGCGTGGAAACGTCATCAGCCAGTACGACTATGTTAGTTATATGGTTACTTGACTATGTTGGTTGAGTACGCACGTTTATCTGTCCACAGGTGGTAGAGCGGTGTATGAGCGAGCCGGAGCACGGCGACGCCCGCCCAAACGACCCCGAGACCGCACTCGACCGGCTGGAACGCCAGCGGGAGACGATGGAGTTGCTGGGCCAGGAGACGCGCCACGCCATCATCCAGACCATCCTCGCCCACCCGGACGGCCTGGCCAGCCAAGCCGAGCTCTGTAACCTCCAGGCCAGCAAGTCCCGGAAGGCCGTCACCGACCAGATCGGCCGGCTGATCGAAGCCGGACTCATCGCTGAGTACCGGTACGAACCGAACGAGTCTGTCCGCGGCGAGCCGGCGAACTTCTACGGCCTCACCGTCGAGGGCGCCCGGACGCTGGGGAACCTCGGCTACTTCGAGACCGTCCCGATGATGCGGGCGGTCTACGCCCGGATGCGGAAGGACGAGCGCATCCAACGGCACGAGAACGCCGACCGCCCCACGCTCCCCGAGAAGGTCCGGTACGCCCTCCGACTAGACGAATTTGCAGAGGAGGGAGGTGACGGCAACGGCGGCGGTCAAGGGGGAGAGACCGAACTCGAGCTGCCGACGCATGACGACATTCAGGCACTGACCGAAAACCCCGGCGGACTGGGTGAGATGGCGGCGTTCGACCTCGACGACCCCGCCACAAACCGCCCCGGACAGTAGCACTCGACTCCTGTTTCAGCCCGGACAGGGAGTGTTTCCGCTGGGATTCCCGCCGTAGGACACACTACTAAAACAATGCCCCCCACCCCTCGTTTCCGTCGTTAGCGAATATGGTTGTGAGCAGCAGATTGCGCTCGAAGAGAAGAACTCTGACGAGAATTCGGGCAAGAGGACGAATCTAAGACGGGGATTCTAGCAATTTCTAAACTGACGAAGGTCCGCGGTTGAGTGCTTGTAGGGTTTGCTAACGACGGAAACGTGGGGGGTGTCTATACTAGTTCTAGCAACAGCAGTACAACAACAACAACAGTTGTCGCAGTGGCCCGTGACGCGACGATTATGGGCGGAATCACCCCTTGCTTTGTCTTCCCACTAACGACGGAAACGAGGGGGGTGTGGGTGACATCGTGATCGTATCTGGCTCAAGATGAGGTCAGGTGTGAACTACCCCGCCCTACTTCGCTCGGCCTGACGGCCTTGCTCGTTGAGGGCGGGGCTTCCCCGTCACCTCTCGCCCTTTGCTGTGCAGGGAGGCCGGTCGATGGGCGCGGTTCCGTGGCAAAAACTACTCGACTCCAAGACTCGCTAACGACGGAAACGAGGGGGGTGGTCACGCACTGCCTTCCTCCCCGCAAGAGTATTGTGGCCGCTTTCTCCCCCAACCGAGTTTTGGATTGAGTTACGGCGGAAACGCGGTTCAGAACTTGTTCAGTGAACTCCCACTGAATGGCTTCGATAAGCGGCAGTGAGAGTGTTTACGACGGAAGTCAGGCGTCAGACGCGGCACAAAAATTTATCATTCGGTCGCTGTCAAAGCCCCTATGGCTTCCGAGAAGGTGGAGGATGACGGGGCCGGTCAATTCGCCGACCCACTGTTCGATATTCCCGGTGACGATATTTTCCGGAACAAGGACATGCTCCGGGTGGGGTGGGTCCCGGAGGATGAAGACATGATCGTTGGTCGTGACGACACGATGGCAGAGTTGGCTGAGTACATCAATCCAATTCTCGCAGGAAACCAACCCGACCACGTCATCATCTACGGGAAGACTGGCACCGGAAAGTCCCTGATAACCAGACACGTCGTACAACGTGCTGTTGCCGCGTCTTCGGCAGAGGTTCAGCACGCGTACATCGACTGTAAACAGTATCACACCGATACCCAGGTGTTCACCGAATTGGGTCGCCAGTTCAACGATCCCGAGCAAACAGAGCAGACGATTCCCGAGACCGGCCTGAGCACAGGTATCTACAAGAAGCGTTTCTACGACGCTGTTGACACCTGCACCGACGGCGTGCTGATAATCTTGGACGAGATGGACAAACTGAAGAATGATGATGCGATTCTGGAGCTCTCACGAGCGGTCGAGGACCGAAAAGCGAGCGTGCCAATCGGCCTGCTCGTGATCTCAAATCGTATCGGATATATCGAGAATTTTCAGGCGCGAGTGGAATCCTCGTTCGACGCGCAAGATATCCAGCCGGCGCCGTACAGTGTGAAGACTCTCAGAGAAATCATGGAGTCGCGGCGGTCTGCGTTCAAACCCGATGTTTTGAAAGACGGGGTCATCCCAAAAGCTGCGGCGGTGGCCGGCGCCGAACACGGTGACGCCCGACGTGCGATTCGGATTCTCCGGCACGCCGGCCAAGCAGCTGCAAAAGAAGACGCCGAACAGGTGAATGAGGAACACATCGACATCGCAAGACGGGAGGCGGAAAAGAACCGGTTCGGGGAGACGATTCAGAACGCTACCCCCCACGAAACGCTTGTCCTACTCGCGATAGCGAATCTCACTCTCAGAAACGACGGCCGGAAAGAGTTCAAACAGTCGGAGGTTTACGAACGATACACTGAGGAGGCAGATAAGAACGATACAGCCCCTCTCTCGCAACGTCGTGTCCGCGATCTGGTGAACGACTACGCCCTGCTTGATGTTCTCGAGACCGAGAAACGAAACTACGGCAAGCAGTCCGGAATCCATCGGGTGATCCAGTTGCTTCTGGACCCAGAGATTGTCCGTGACGTGATCGAAGCGACACGAATCTGAGTCGGTATTGCTCCCCACCTCCCGGGCATCTGACCCGTTTGAAGCTGCCGGTAACGACGGAAACGAGGGGGGTGCCCCACGACTGCCCCTTTCGGGGAGCCGCGTGCGTAACGACGGAAACGAGGGGGGCGCCCCACGACTGCCCCTTTCGGGAAGTCGCGTTCGTAACGACGGAAACGAGGGGGGCGCCCCACGACCGCACCCCTGGGACTCACGTCCGTAACGACGGAAACGAGGGGGGTGGTTCAGACGTTCGGGCCCGTTCAGGTCGGCTCAACGGCTTACGTGGCAGCGTCGCTAGCCCGACCTGCTGCAATCAGGACAGATGTGCTCACCGGACGCGGATTTCGACCAGCCGTGCTCCCGAGCCCGCGACTCGGCCTCCTGCACCCGCTTCGTAGTGAACCGCTGCCACTCTTCGCAGTCGGGCTCGTCGCACCAAAGCGTGACTGATTTGGACCAAGTCATCGTTCGGTCTCGAATCCTCTTGAGTGGATATCCGAACGGGCTCCACTTGAGTCTCGGCTTTCGGGACCGACCACCCATACCGAGACTGGCTAACCAACACTCGTCGTCTGTAGTGGCTCTCCGTTGGTTAGTCCGGAAAATGCCCTCCATCGGCACTCCTCCCGACCGTTCCACTTCCACCGTGCCACCGACGACCCTTTTACCGCGTATCGTCGAATATGCGCCATGTCATCGCCAGACAGGGGGGCTGGGGACGACGGCACCGTCGGCACGGCGCCGACTGGTGAGCCCGGACCCGCCCTCTTCTGCTTCCAGGCCGACAAGCGACTCACCGACATCACCGTGACGGAGTACCAACTCGACGTCGACGGCGGGCTCCCCCAGGACAAAAACCCACAGTCGTTCACCGCCGCCGCGAAGTGGGAGTTCGGCAAGCACCACACGACGCCGCTCGCGAGCAACGGCCCGCTGAAACTGCTGGCCACCCGCAGCCTCCAGCACCCCCGGGAGGTGAAAGACCGGCTGGTTACGCCCGTCGCAGGCGACAGCTGGACGCTGGACCCGTCGAACCCCGTCCACCGTGGTCAACTCGAGGATCTCGTCCAGGCCGACCTTCGACTGGCCATCCCCTCCGAGACGTACGACTTCCGCTTCCTGAACGATATCCGCAAGCGCGAGCCGGCGTTCGTCTCCGAATCCGGCGCCTTCGCCGCCCACCTCAGCTACGACCCCTCCATCGAGGTCACCGCCGATGGAGTTCCGCTGCTCCAGGTCGAACTCTCGCACACCCAGCGGCCCCGCCAGACACTCGACGACCTCGTGTCGCCCGGCGAGTCGCCCCGGCGCTACCGCGTCCAGCACGACCCCAGCGTCTACGACGAGAAAGCCTCCGGTGTCGTCGTCGGCTGGTCCGACTGCCGATACACCGACCACGTCGACGATATCGGCAACAGTATCGCGGAAC
>JAQCNR010000486.1 GCA_028274925.1 Halovenus sp. | reverse complement strand
CTGTGGCCGAGCTTACATCGCGCCGCCCATGCCACCCATACCGCCCATGCCGCCCATGCCGCCGCCCATTCCGCCTGGGCCGCCTGGGCCGCCTTCTTCGTCATCGTCGTCGCCCTGGCCACCTTTCAGGTCACCAGCAGCGATGACGTCGTCGATGCGCAGGAGCATCACGGCAGCTTCGGTTGCGCTTTCGACAGCCTGCGTTTTGACTCGGAGCGGCTCGACGGCCTCTCCTTCGACATCTGCGACTTCACCGGCTCGGGCGTCGAGTCCGACCGTGCTGTGGCCGCTGTCGTGCTGACTGCGGAGTTCGACAAGCGAGTCGATTGGGTCCATCCCGGCGTTCTCTGCGAGCGTGCGTGGGATGACTTCGATTGCGTCTGCGAAGGCTTCGATGGCGAGCTGTTCGCGGCCACCGACGGAGTCCGCGAAGTCACGGAGTTCGAGCGAGAGTGCGGTCTCAGGTGCACCGCCACCCACGAGGACTTTGCCGTCCTCGATGGTTGCGGAGACGACGCCCAGCGCGTCCTCGATGGCGCGCTCGACCTCGTCGACGACGTGCTCGGTGCCGCCGCGGAGGATGAGCGTCACTGCTTTTGCGTCCTCGACTTCTTCGACGAAAATCTTCTCGTCGCCAGCCAGCTGCTGCTCGGTGACGGAGCCGGCTTCGCCGAGGTCGTCGGCGGTGATGTCCTCGATGTTCGAGACTGTCGAGGCACCCGTCGACCGGGAGAGCGCGGCGATGTCGGACTTCTTGGCTCGGCGCACGGCCAGAATCCCCTCTTCGGCGAGGTAGTGCTGGGCCATGTCGTCGATGCCTTTCTGTGCGAAGACGACGTCAGCGCCGACGTCGGCGATGGCGTCGACGTACTCTTTAAGCTGTTCCTCTTCCTGGTCGAGGAACTCCTGTAGCTGGTCAGGGTCGGAGACGTTGACTTCTGCGTCGAGCTCCGTTTCTGGGACTTCGATGGCCGTGTCCAGCAGGGCAATGTCTGCGTCCTCCTTGATCTGTGGCATGTTGTCGTGGACGCGGGACTTGTTGACGATGACACCCTCGACGAGTTCGGACTCGTCGATGGAGCCGCCGACAACGGTCTCGACTTTGACGTTGTCCGTGTCGACGCCTTCCTCGTCGGCGACCGACTGGACGGCGCGGACGATGAGTTCGGCGAGGTGGTCCTTGGCGCTCTCTGCGCCCTTGCCGGTCATCGCCGTCCGGGCGACGCTTTCGAGGGACTCGGTGTCGTCCTCGTCGACGTCAGTTGCGGCCTCTGTGAGCGATTCTTTGGCGCGCTCGGCGGCCTGACGGTATCCCTGTGCGAGAATTGTTGCGTGAATGTCTTGGTCGAGCAGTTCCTCGGCCTTCGAGAGCAGTTCACCGGCGATGACGACTGCTGTTGTCGTTCCGTCGCCGACTTCCTCTTCCTGTGTCTGAGCGACTTCGACAACCATGTTGGCTGCCGGGTGCTCGATATCCATCTCGTCGAGGATGGTGACGCCGTCGTTGGTGACGACGACACTTCCCCCTGAGTCGACGAGCATCTTGTCCATCCCCTTCGGACCGAGTGTCGTCCGAACGGACTCCGCGACGGCCTTCCCGGCCGTAATATTCATCGATTGGGCGTCCTTCCCGGACGTTCGCTGGCTTTCCTCCGAAAGTACAATAAGCGGCTGGTTACCCATCTGCTGAGACATAATCATACGTTGATTGAATGTGATTCTATATAAGCGTTTTGGTGTGCTGAGCGCACGGCGGCTGTACTGGTAGCGCTTTGCCGTGTGACTCGTTCGCAAGAGCCAGTGAATTTACGTTTAAAAACGGATACCGCCAGTTACTCGATAACTTCGGAGAGTCGCTTGCTTGCAACAGCGATTCCTGCGCCCCCGAGTGCCGTCACGATGCCGAACAGCAAGGCGTTGATGAACACTGTACCGTAGCTGATACTTAGTCCCCTGATCGTCCGAATTGAGGAGACGCTCGCCGCCGAGGTGAGTCCCCGACTCGGCTGTTTGCCGTACTGGCTCTGGTAGTTGTCGAGGTAGGTCTGCTGTGCGTTGCCGCTGAAGTCGCTACTCGGATATGGGTTCCAGTCTGCTGGGTCCGTGTTGTGCTGGTTTCGCCAGTCGTTCTGTGACATGCTGTTGTACTGGAAGCCAGCGATAACCGTACTCAATACGACGAACAGGACAAGCCCGACCACGATTGCGAGTGCGATTCCAGCAGCAAGACTCGCTTCGTCGGCCGAACTCCGGAGGCCGATCAACAGCGCTGCAATCCCTGCGAAAAACACGCCGAGATACGGGCTGAGCGCGAGAATTTCCTGAATAACTGTGTTCTGTGACTGCATCGTATCGTACGCGGCTGCTGCGCTGGCGTTGTTATTCGCCAAGTTATTGTTCACCACGTTGTTTGCGACCTGTCTTTCGTTTGCTCGCTCCTGTGCCAGTGTCGAGTTTGCGCTGACGCTCTGGGTATCTCCGTTGGCGTTCCCAGCGAAGCCGTACAGGAACGGCACCAGTCCAAGCACGAGGCCAAGGATGACAAAGGCGCTGATGCCCCAGATGGCGACGGTTTTCACAACATCAGTGTCGATGTCAATATCTCGGCCGCCGCCACCACCGCCGGCCTGCTGTGGCGGCCGGCCGCCGCCCTGTGGTGGCTGGCCGCGCTGGCCTTGCGGTGGCTGGCCCTGTTGCTGACCCCGCTGCTGTCGACCCTGCTGAGGCTGTTGACTACCCTGTCCACGCTGGCCGCCCTGACCGCCCTGATTCCCTTGTCGATTGTTCCCTGACATGTGTATGACGTTAGGCTATCCAGTACCATATCAAATAAACTTTATTAATTTTTTTGTAACGTTGGCACAGGCTGACTCAGATCGGATTGATGGAGTGTTTTTTCGGCGGCCAGTCGCGCTCGCCGGTGTGTTCCGCACGGTCGAGCGTCCGACAGATTGTCGCCCGAGTGTCTGCTGGTTCGACGACGCCGTCGATACCGATGTGTTCGGCGGCGCGGATGGCATTCGTTCGCTCGGTGAACTCGTCGATCATCGCCGTCCGGGCTGCTTCGGAGTCGTTTGCGGCCTCGATCTGGTCGCCGTAGGCGATATCGACGGCGCCTTCGATACCCATCGCAGCAATCTCGGCGGCAGGCCAGACCACCGTGAGGTCGGTGTCTGTCGACCGCCCAGCACCCATCGCCACGTAGCCAAAGCCGTAGCCACGCCGCAGGACGACGCTCACCTTCGGGACTGTCGCGCGGTTCAACTCGAAGGGAATCTTCGCCGAGTGGCGGGCAATCCCCTCCCGTTCGGAGTCGGGGCCCGGCAGGATTCCGGGCACGTCGGCCAGACTCACGATTGGAATCCCGAACGCATCGCAGAGGCTCACGAAGTGACTTCCCTTGTCAGAGGCCCCCGTGTCGATGGTACCGGCTTTCATCCGGGGATTGTTGGCGATAATTCCGACCGGGCGACCCTGAAGGCGGGCGAATCCAGTGACGAGATTTCGGGCGTACTTCGGCTTCTTCTCGAAAAACGAGTCTTGGTCGACGAGTCCGTCGATAATCGCGTAAATGTCGTATCCCTTGGTCGGGTTTGCGGGCATCACTGACTGCATTTCCGCGACCTGCTCGTCGGATGGTGCGTCCCAGTCGTCGGTTCGGGGCGGTTCGTGCTCGGCGTTGCGCGGCAGGTAGGCGAGATACTGCGTGATTGCGTCGAGACAGGCCTCGTCGTCGGGACAGACGAGGTCAGCCATCCCCGTCTCGGCGGCCTGGAACTTCGCGCTGCCGAGTTCCTGTTTCGTCATGTCGACGCCGAGTGCGGCCTTGACGAGTTTCGGCCCGGCGACGCCCATCGTCGACGTGCCGTCGACCATCGGGACGAAATCACAGAGTGCGGCGAAGTTCGTCGCCGCCGCGAATCCGGGGCCCATCATCGCCGACACCATCGGCACCCACCCCGACAGCGTCTCCTGTTTGTTCGCAAACCCGCCGTCGCCGCGGGCGAACGGCCGCGCGTCGAGGCCCTCCTGAATGCGGTGGCCGCCGCCGTCGTGCAACATCACCAGTGGAATGCCACGGTCCAGCGCGAGGTCAGAGACGCGGTCCATCTTCCGGCCGCCGGTGTGGCCAATTGACCCGCCCTTGACGGTGAAGTCGGTGGCGATGATTGCGACCGGTCGGCCGTCAACGTCGCCGATGCCCGTGACGACGCCGTCTGCCGGTGCGTCTTCGCGCTCCCAGTTCTGTGTCTCCGGCGTCGTCGGTGCTGGGGCGGCGAGTTGGCCGATTTCGTCGAAGGTGCCCTCGTCGTAGAGATAGTCGACGCGCTCGCGTGCGGTCAGTTTGTCGTGGCTGTGCTGGCTGTCGACGGCCTCGGGACGGCCCTCGTCTTCGACTGACTGCTTGGTCTCTCGGACCTGCTCGATTAATTCCTCCAGGTCGCGGTCCTCGCGGTGTGTCATACCACCGGCAAGGTCTGACGTTCGCAAGAAAGTAGGGGTTTGAGCGGTGGGCCTCTGACCGAAGTCTGTCCCTGAGCGGACGCTCTTCGAGCGACGCGAGAACACCTCACTCAGTGCGGCCACCAGTGACCGAGGGCGGTCTGCGTCGTATCCGAGTCCTCAAGCAGAGGGCCAGATAATCGTTAGGCCGAAAAAACAAGATAGCTGTTATACCTCGTCTCTCACTCGGGGAATTTCGTATTATACTCCGCTAGCAGTTGGACAAGTGGTTCCACCAGAGAGAACCTCGGCCCCTTGGAGATGGTCTCTGACTCACGGTCCCAGTTGACGTATCCGGCGTTGACTAATTTGGGTAAGTCACTATGGCGCAGTCGTATTCCGGCGTTTTCGTGGGTTATCTCTCGTTCAAGAGTGTCGAGACTCGTCTCGGCGGTGGACTCTAATAGTGTTATCAGAATCGTGCGTCTTGTCTGGTTTCGAAGCATCTCCATCATCGAGTCGATAGCGTCCGAAGAAACGGCGCGTTCCTCGATGGTATCGATAGGCGCGTCCCGAATTGTTGGTTCGTCCCCGGAGGCCAACAGATACTCGACCCATTGCCCGTGCATTTCGAGGACAGCTTTCTCTTCGTCCCTGATTGGCTCATCACGAGGAGCGGTGTTCGCAAAGCAGAGCGTCCCGTAGAGTTCCTCGCCAACCGAGACCGTCGTCCCAATGTAACTCCCCAACTCGAATGCTTCGTAGGCTGGGTCGTCCTCCCACCCTTCAGCCACTGCGTCACTGACCGCTAGTGTTCCCTCTGGGTCTGCGATGGTTTTCCGACAGTAGGTCTTGGAGAGCGGGATTGTGTTACCCGGTCGTAAACTCTCGTGGGTGCCCTGTACAACCTCGAAGCGTTCCGTTTCGTTTTCTAACTCGATTCGTGACAGAAATGCGTAGTTCAGGCCAAACTCGTCGGTTTCGTGCTCGAACAGGTGGCCAAGTTTGGTTCTTGAATCTGTCCGGGGGCCAAACAACGTTCGCCACAGACGCTGTAAATACGCTAGCTCTTCGCCTGCGTCCGATGTGCAGATGCTATGTGCCATTGAACCAACTCTGTATTGATAACGTGGGCTCGCTGATAGTTGTGGTAACAAATACATTTCGTGGTAACATATAACTAGGGCTGGCGTTCCAAACTGGGTCGTAGAAACCCGACTCTGTGCGTTGCTCCTCTCAGACGTGAACCCTCAGGCGGGTCCTCCAATTTCACACGACTGTTTCGCTATCGTAGGATCCAAGCCGGCGCACCCAGCCCTTTTCAGCAATCTCCTCGATAACACCGAGGGCGTCCTGCGTTCGCTGTTCGTACAGGCCGGCGGCGATATCGATGTGGAAGACGTAATCGCCGAGTCGCTCGCCGCTGGGACGGGACTCGACTCTGGTCAGGTTGATATCGCGGTCTGCAAACGGTTCGAGCAGTTCGAGCAGGAGTCCGGGGTAGTCGACGTTCGGGTAGACGATGAAGGAGGTTTTTCCGCCCGCCTCGGTTCGCTGGTCGGCCGGGGCAACGACGAGAAACCGCGTCGCGTTCGAACTCCGGTCCTGAATGTCCTCGCCGAGGACGAGCAGGTCCTCGCCTTCGGCGTTGGCCGGGTGGCCGATGGCTGCAACCGAGTCGTCTTCGCGTGCGCGCTGGACGCCGCGAGCGGTGCTGGCGACGGCTTCCAGTTTCACGTCCGGGTAGTTCTCTTCGAGATAGGACCGACACTGTGCGAGTGCCTGTGCGTGGCTGGCGACTGTCTCGAACGTCTCACCCTGTGCGATGAGCGCGTGTCTGATTGGTGTGATAATTTCGCGAGTCACCGCCACGTCGTGTTCGGCCAGTGCGTCCAGCGATTCGGTGACCGAACCCTCGATACTGTTCTCCACGGGGACGACACCGTGGGTGTACGCTCCGTCGGCGACAGATTCGATAATCGACGTCACCGACTCGGTGAAGGTGATATCCTCGTCGTCGGCGACGGCGCGTGCCGCCCGGTGCGAGTAGGTGCCAGACGGCCCCAGCGTAAGCGCCTGTGTACTCATAGCTCCCGCTACTCGACAGACGAATAAAAACACGGTGGTCACCCGCAGACCGACCAACCGCTCTTACCCCAGGGGTCGGTGAACTCGACACTACTTATGTCTACACGACAAACAATACGTATGAGTATCCTCCTGCAGAGCGGGTCACAGATATTCCTGCTGCTCGGCCTGCTCGTGCTCACGTTTGCCGTTGTTGTCGCGTACAAGGCCGTCGTGATTGTCGACGCGTACGAGAAGAAGGCATTGACAGTCTTCGGGAAGTACCAGCGCCTGCTCGACCCGGGTATCAACATCGTCGTGCCGTTCATCTCCCGAACCTACGCCTTCGACATGCGAACGGAGACGATGGACGTGCCCCAGCAGGAAGCGATTACGCGGGACAACTCGCCGGTGACTGCCGACGCCGTCGTCTACATCAAAGTGATGGACGCCGAGAAGGCCTTCCTCGAAGTCGACGACTACCGACGGGCCGTCTCGAATCTCGCCCAGACGACGCTCCGTGCAGTGCTGGGTGACATGGAACTGGACGACACGCTCTCGAAACGCCAGGAAATCAACAGCCGCATCCGGCGAGAACTCGACGCACCGACAGACGAGTGGGGTGTTCGCGTCGAATCTGTCGAGGTCCGAGAGGTCAACCCCAGCCCTGAGGTCCAGAAGGCGATGGAACAGCAGACCTCCGCCGAGCGCCGTCGCCGTGCAATGATTCTCGAAGCACAGGGTGAGCGCCGTAGCTCTATCGAGGCCGCCCAGGGTGACAAGCAGTCGAACATCATTCGCGCACAGGGTGAGAAACAGAGCCAGATTCTCGAAGCACAGGGTGACGCAATCTCCACGGTCCTCCGCGCCAAATCCGCCGAGTCGATGGGCGAACGCGCCGTTATCGAGCGCGGAATGGAAACCCTCGAAGAGATTGGCAAAGGCGAGTCCACGAAGTTCGTCCTGCCACAGGAACTCACCTCCCTCGTCGGGAGATACGGCAAACACCTCCAGGGCAGCGATGCCAAAGAGAACGGCCACGTTCTCGAAAGCGGCGACTTCGACGACGAGACCCGCGAAATTCTCGGCCTCGACAACATCGAGGAAATCCTCGGCGAAATCGACAAGGAAGCAGATGTGGACTTCGAGGAACTGGAGAAGGCTGCCAAGGAAGTCAAAGAAGGCAGCTTTGACGACGGGATGAACTAACGACACGAAACTTAAAAACCGAGCACGCCCCAGATATCGGTAATGGATATTTCGGAGATTCCGGCGATTCCGTCGTGGCTCAGCGAGCATCTCCAAGCCGACGGAATCGACTCGCTGTACCCGCCACAAGCGGAGGCTGTCGAGGCTGGCGTCACTGAGGGGGAGAATCTGGTTGCTGCCATTCCGACCGCGAGCGGAAAGACCCTCATTGCAACGCTTGCGATGGCCGCCGCTGTGGACCGGGGCGGAACGGCACTCTACATCGTTCCGTTGCGCGCACTCGCCAGCGAGAAACACGAGGAGTTCGCAGAATTCGAGCAGTACGGTCTCGATGTCGGCGTGACGACGGGTAACTACGAGTCCGACGGGGGGTGGCTCGCCGGCAAGGATATCATCGTCGCCACCAGCGAGAAGGTGGACTCACTGGTGCGAAACGACGCCAAGTGGCTCGATAATCTGTCCTGTGTCGTCACCGACGAGGTCCACCTGGTCGACGACGCCGAGCGCGGCCCGACACTGGAGGTCTCGATGGCTAAACTCCGATCGCTGAACCCCGACCTGCAGACGGTTGCACTCTCTGCGACCATCGGCAATGCGGGAGAACTGGCTGACTGGCTCGACGCCGAACTGGTCGACTCTGACTGGCGGCCAATCGACTTGAAGAAAGGTGTCCACTACGGTGAAGCCCTCCATCTCGAAGACGGCAGCCAGCAACGCCTCCCCGTCAGGAACAGTGAGGAACAGGCCGCTGCTATCGTCCGCGATACGCTCGATGACGACGGGTCGACGCTCGTGTTCGTCAACTCTCGGCGCAACGCAGAAGCAGCGGCCCGGCGACTCGCGACGACGACAGACGACGCCCTGACAGACGAGGAGCGCGAGGAACTCGCAGACATTGCCGAACAGATCCGCGACGTGAGCGACACAGATACGAGCGAGGACCTCGCCGAAGCCGTCGAGAAAGGGTCGGCCTTCCACCACGCCGGCCTCTCGCGGGACCACCGCACGCTCGTCGAGGACGCTTTCCGGGACCGCCTCGTCAAGGTAGTGTCCGCAACGCCGACGCTCGCGGCAGGCGTGAATACGCCTTCCCGCCGGGTTGTCGTCCGAGACTGGCGACGGTACGACGGCACCGCGGGCGGGATGCAGCCACTCTCCGTGCTCGAAGTTCACCAGATGATGGGGCGCGCTGGTCGGCCGGGCCGAGACCCCTACGGCGAGGCTGTTCTGCTGGCTTCCGGTCACGACGAACTGGACGAACTGTTCGAGCGCTACGTCTGGGCTGACCCCGAACCGGTCCGGTCGAAACTCGCCGCCGAACCCGCGCTCCGAACACACATTCTCGCGACTGTTGCCTCCGGATTCGCTCGTTCCCGAGAGGGACTGCTCGATTTCCTCGACGGAACGTTGTACGCCGCTCAGGCTGCCGACCGCGCGCAACTCGAACACGTCGTCGATGACGTGATTGATTACCTCGCTGTCAACGACTTCCTCGAACGCGACGGCGACGGCCTCTCGGCAACGACGCTTGGCCACACTGTCTCGCGCCTCTATCTCGACCCGATGAGCGCCGCCGAGATTATCGACGGCCTCGAAGACGGCGACCCCACGCCGCTTGGCCTCTATCACCTCGTCTGCCGGACGCCGGACATGTACGAACTCTACCTGCGCTCGGGCGAAGACGAGGAGTACACGATGCTCGCACACGAGCGCGAGAGCGAACTGCTCGGCCGCGCACCCTCGGAGTTCGACGACGAGTTCGACGACTGGCTGTCGGCGCTGAAAACCGCCCGACTGCTCGAAGACTGGGCGAGCGAACTCGACGAGTCAGATATCACCGAAGAGTACGGCATCGGCCCCGGCGACATTCGCGGAAAAGTCGACACTGCACAGTGGTTGCTCGGCGCGGCGGAGTCGCTGTCGAGCGAACTCGGCCTCGGTGTTAGTTCCGAGGTTCGCGAGGCACGGCTTCGGGTCGAACACGGTGTCCGCGCCGAACTGGTCGACCTTGCTGGCGTGCGCGGCGTTGGTCGCAAGCGTGCACGGCGACTCTTCGACGCTGGCATCGAGGACCGAGCAGCGCTGCGCGAGGCCGACAAATCGGTCGTTCTCGCTGCGCTCCGGGGCCGGGAGAAAACAGCCGAGAATATCCTCGAAAACGCTGGCCACCGTGAGCCGTCGATGGACGATATCGAACCTGACCCCGACACAGAGACCGCCGAGCCAACGCCGGACGGCGGCACTGGCTCAGACACAGGAGAAGACCAGTCGAACCTAGGTGATTTCTGATGGAGATTGTCGAAGGCACCGCCGAGATTGACGACCTCGATGGCTTTCTCGACCGACTCACTGAGATTGGTGAGCGCCACGGCGTGACCGTGCAGGCCTTCGACGCTCGCTACGTCGCCGACGCCCCACACTTGCGCCGCGCAGTCGACCACACTGTCCGGGCACTCGACCGCAACGCGACTATCGCCGACGACCCCGGTGTAGAGATTCTGCTGTACGCCGCAGGGCGACGCCAGATCAATCAGGCACTGGAGATGGGCGTCTCTGCCGGCGAGTGTCCTGTCGCGGCCGTCGTCGTCGACACTGACGCCCACGACGACTGCGACGACCCCGTGGGAACGAGCGAGCGTCCCGCGACTACAGCGGAGACCGAGGCTGCCGCGGCGCTGGCAGAAACTCTCGACGCTCACTCGACACTGAACGAAACCACCAACGACCAACTCCGGTCGTTTTTCGACATCACCGACCGCGAACTCGACGCGACCGACGGCACAATCAGCGATCTGGTCCGCGAACGGGTCACCCTGCTCGTTGTCGAACGGTGATTGCTATGCAGGGAGATTCGACTACCACGCTCACAGACTCGGTCGAAATTGGTGGGTTGACAGTCCCAAATCGGCTGTACCGCGCGCCACTGCTCGAATGTGCGGGCAACGGGCCGGACGCTGTCGAGACCTATATCGACGAACTCGAACCGGCCGCCGAGGCGGGTGCGGGACTCATCTTCCAGGGGGCGAGCATCGTCACCGACGAAGGAGGCTGTGCCGCGCCGAACATGACGCGCGTCCACGACCCGGAGTTTGTCGACCGACTCTCTACATTGACTGACCGGATCCACGACCACGACTCGCGGATTTTCATCCAACTTGCCCACGGTGGCCTCCGAAGTCTGAGCTTGTGGCACAGGGAGTATCGCGAGCAAAACCCAGACGAGGGCCAACTGGCAGTCTCCGAGCCACCCTGGCAACTCCGCGCCGCGGACCGAGCAGGGCTGATAAACGTCGACGCTGACGTGCTCTCCACGAGCGAAGTCAGAGAACTCGCAGACTCATTTGGCCGGGCAGCGGGCTACGCCGCCGACGCTGGCTACGACGGTATCCACCTCTCCGGTGCGAACATGGGCATCGTCCAGCAGTTTCTCTCGCCGTACTACAACGACCGCGACGACGAGTTCGCCGACGGCGTCCGCTTTTTGCTCGCAATCCGTGACGCCGTCCGCGAGCACGCCGGCGACATCCCGCTCGTCACCAAGGTTCCTGCCGAGACCGCTGCGCCGCCGTTCGTCCGTCGTCACCTCACCCACGAGGACGGCGTCCAAATTGCCGACCGACTTTCCGAGGCGGGCTACGACGCCCTCGTCCCCGTCGAGTGCTCTGTTTACTGGGACGCGAGTCTCATCCGTGGTGCCTACCCCGAGCGAGCGTGGTCGGCGGAAGAGCTTCAGTCGGAGTACGAGGCGGTTTTCGGTGGCCGTCTCCGGGCACGAGCGGTGTCACTGCTCAACCGCCTGCAAGCCCGTCAGTTCCCAGCGGAACCGGGCTGGAACGCCGACTTCTGCCGGGCAGTCCGCGAGGCTGTCGACGTGCCGCTGCTCTGTGAGGGTGGACTGCGCGAGCGCGAGCACTGCGAGGAGTTGCTCAACGGCGGGGCTGCTGATATGGTCGGCATCGGCCGTCCGTTCTACGCTGAGCCGCGACTTCCCGTCCGACTGCTCCGCGGCGAGCGCGCGCTCTGTGGGAGTTGTAACAACTGTACGGTGCCACAGGCGACCGGCGAACCCGACCGCTGTCGCACGCCCGAGGTTGTCCGCCAGCGCGCCCAGTACGAGAAACAGGGTGCCTACGACGGCAACTGACTACTCTTCGTCGTCGTCCGGAATAATCGTCCAGTCGAACTCGATCTCGATTTCGACCTGGTCGTACTCGCCGCGAATCTCGTGTTCGACCTCCAGACACGTTCCGACCGTGTCCTCGGTACCGGGGACGGTTATCATTGCGTCGTTGCCTTCGACGGTAATCGCGTCACCAGCTTCGAGTTCGTCGGCAATCTGCCGGAGCGTCGCGGCCGCTTCTTCGGAGGACTGTTCAGTTTCCGTTTCGAGTTCGGTCATCTCAGCCATACTCTCACAAGGGGATTATCGGACAAAACAGATGTGGACCGCACTCACTCAGTCAGCGGGCGCATCTTGAAGCCGTAGCGAATCACGTCTTCCTGCGTGTAGATACGCCGAATCGTGGCTGTGACTCGGTCATCGATTCCTACGTCTTGGTCGCCGAGCACCTGCACCGGAACCGATACCGTCTCGCCGCCGGGTCCGTCCAGCGCAACGACGGCGCTCGTGTACGCGCCGCTTTTGGCCTGCTGTTCGACGAACTCTGGCGGTGCGCCGCCAGCGCCGATTTTCGTGGCTGCCTCGACGGTTCCCGTTCCCGGCAACTCGACGTGGTCGAAGGACTCGAAGGTGCCACACTCGGTACAGACGCCTTCCGGCGGGAAGGTGAGCGCTCCGCACTCGGTGCACACGCCGGCGACCAACCGGTGGCGCTGGGGCATGGTGCGCTTCCAACTGGGAACGCTGACGTACGCACCGCCGCCCTCGGGTTCACCTGTCGTAATCTCGCCGCGCATCCGCAGGTATTCGCCGTAGCTGAGCGACCGACGCTCGCCGGGGACGATTCCCTCGACGGCACTCGCAACCGGGATTTGCCCCTCGATTGCGAGTGCAGTGGCGTCACCGGAGCCGTAGCCAATCAGCAACGCCGACGCTGCCCCGCCGTCGGCGGCCGTCGCCAGTCCGAACAGCGGGCTGGCCGCACCAGTGTCACCAATTTCGGAGACGTTCGTCCCGGCTGCGATCAGTTCGGTATCCACGCCGAGCGCTCCGGCCGCGCGGTACGGGAGCTTCCCGTTCGGTGCCTGTAGCGCAACTGCGCCGACGTCCTCGACGCCTAGTTTGGTGCCCACAGCACCAACCGCCGAGCTGTAGGCGTTTCTGTCGTACGTTGCGATGCCGAGGCCGTCAGTTTCGTCCGAGCCAGCGGGGCGGAAGCGCGTGCCCGGAACGGCGTCGACACGGGCCGCGTGGTCGGTGACTTCGCCACCTTCCTCGTCGCCGACGATGGCCGCGACAGCACCGGCACCGCCAGCCTGTTCGTACTCGCTGTCGGGTACACCGCGTGGACTGTCACTGGCGATGACGAGCGCTGTTCCGGGTGCTTCGGCCGCGGTGAGGATTCCTTCGACGCCTGCTCGCGTGCTCCCGGTGAGTTGTCGCGAGCGCACGTCCGTTTCGAGGCCGAGGGTACTCCGCAGCCGCGACCCCATCGCCTCCTCCTCCAGCGGTGGCGTCGTCGTCGCGACAATCAGTCGGTCGAGTTCACTTCTGGACCGTTCGCTCGCTTCGAGTGCAACTGCCGCCGCCTCGTAGGCCATCGTCAGCGTATCCTCGTCGCCGCCCGGCACTGCTGTCTGCTTGATGCCGGCACCGTGGAACTGGCCCCACGCTTCCTCGACAGTCTCGGCCGCGAGGGCGAACCGCGGGACGTAGGTCCCCAATTGCTCGATCGCGGTCATCGTCCCACCTCCTGCTCGAAGATGTGGATAGCTGTCGCCCCGCCGGAGCCCCCGACGTTGTGTGCCAACCCGTGAGTTGGCCCGTCAAGTTGGCGCTCGCCCGCGTTGCCGGTGAGTTGGTCGAACACTTCGACGACCTGTCCGGTCCCAGTCGCGCCGATTGGATGACCCTTCGATTTCAACCCGCCGGAGGTGTTCACTGGGAGTTCTCCGTCGGGGTCGGTTTTGCCCTCTCGGAGCAGGGTGTGGGCCTCGCCTTCGCCACAGAAGCCAAGGTCTTCGTAGGCGAGGAGTTCGGCGATAGCGAAACAGTCGTGGACTTCTGCAAAATCTAGTTCATCCGGGCCGACACCGGCTTCGTCGTAGGCAGACTCTGCGGCGGTTTTCGTCGCCGACAGCGAGGTGTAGCTGTCTCGCTCGGCCAGTCCGACGTGGTCGCTGGCACCCCCTGAGCCAGCAACGCGAATCCGCTCGTCGCTGTACTGGTCGACGACATCCTCGCTGACGAACAGTGCGACCGCCGCGCCGTCGGAGGTTGGACAGCAGTGATAGAGATTCAGCGGCGCGGCCACATCCGGCGCGTTCACCGCGTCGTCGAGCGAGCACGAAAAGCCGAGGTGTGCTTTCGGGTTCTTCGCGCCGTTGCCGTGGTTCTTGACCGCAACCCGCGAGAGGTCCTCCGTCGTTGCCTCGTACTCCTCGAGGTACGCGCTCGCCATCTGAGCGTAGACGCCGGCGAAGGTTGTCCCTGTCAAGCGCTCCCACTCCGTCTCACCGCTGACACCCAGCCAGTACTTCGTGGCGTCGCTGGACATGTCGGTCATCACTTCGTACCCGCCGGCGACGACGACATCAGCCATCCCACTCTTGACTGCCTGCACTGCCTGCCGGACGGCAAAGCCCCCAGCGGCGCAGGCGTTCTCGATGCGCGAGCAGGTTACGTTGTGCAATCCGATGTGCTCGGTCACTGCCGGGCCAGAGAGGCCGAGTTGTCGGCCGCCGACACCGAGTGACCCGACGACAGCCTCGTCGATATCTTCGGGGTCTGGTGCTCGGTCGACGCTATCGATTGCGCTGTGATACGCCTCCGCGAAGAGGTCACGGTAACTCCGGTCAGGGAACGACCCGAACGGTGTCTGTCCCGCCCCGACAAGATATACGTCTCGCATGTGGCCGTGTTGTCCCACCCAGCACATAACTCCGCGGGCTGGTCCCCAACAGGGGTTCGCCTGTTGTCCAGTCCACGGCCAAGTATAAACTGCTTGAAATGTCAGGCTCAACATTCATTATGTTGGCTCAGAAACCAGTCGGTGCCGACGGGGACCGACGACACGCACGTCTCTGTCGCGGGCGGTCGCACCGATACTCTGGGGGAACGGTGCGCACCGCATCCGTCACGCGTCACGACCCGTTGGTGAGAGGGATTACCGATGGTGGACCAGACCGTTCCACGACAACGTGGACAGACGACACAGAATCAGACGCAACCAACCACGGATGGCGGCCAGCAAACCGACCATCCACAGCGTCGGTACGCTTGTCTCGACTGCGGTGCTGACTCGACGACGTTTCGCACTGAGTGTGGGGACTGTGGGGGCGAGCAGTTCCAGACGCTGACGCCTGCAACCCGGACGGAACGACGACTCGCCGACCAGTTCTTCGGATGGGTCGCTCGCTTCACTGCGGTGCTGAA
>JAQCNR010000473.1 GCA_028274925.1 Halovenus sp. | reverse complement strand
ACGTCGACCAGGTCGAGGAGGCCGGTGCCGAGGTCGAAAGCTCCGCGGCGACGGTCCGACAGGCCAGCGAGCAGGTCGCAGACTCGATCCAGAAAATCTCCGACGACGCCTACGACCAGAAGGACCGACTGGCCGAGTTGAACACTGCGATGGACGGCCTTGCTGACGACATCGAAGCGATCGCCGACCAGCACGACGGCGTCGATATGTCCGACTCACTCGCAGAGATTCGCGAGGTAGCCGACGAACTCGACGGGTTGACCGACCTGAGCCAGGAGACAATGGCCGAGGCGGAGGAAGTTGCAGGGGCGGCCGAGGAACAGGCCGCAGAACTGAACGCTGTCTCGGAGCGGGCGAACGACCTGCAGCGGTACGCACAGCCACTGCGGGACATCTTGGAGCGCTTCGAGACCGAGGCCGAACACGAGTTCGTCTTCTCGGTTGGGCCGACCGGCGGTGCCGCCAGCCCGTCCAGTCAGGACGACGAGGAGTAAGCGTCCACTCGGCAGACGTTATTTTTCATTGAATTGTGTGCCGTACATTTATTGTCTGGCTTGGAATATGGCGGTGTAATGTCGGATAGCCAAGAGGGGACGGACACAGGGATCGGGTATCGGTTGCGGAGCAGGTATATGTTCAAAATTGTGGCGGCGGTGGTCGTCATCGCGCTCATTCTCGGCGGGCTCGGCTGGTGGACATTTACGGGGGTTCAGGCGAGTGTCTCTGAGGACGCCGAAAACACACTCACCAGTGCCTCCGAGCGTGAGGCCGAAGGTATTACACAGTTTATGGCAGAACGAAACAACGACACGCTCCGAATCTCCAACGAAGAAGGAATTGCGGAGATGTCTGACGAGGAGATTGGCCAGACACTCACCGACGAACTGCGGCGGTTGCCGTCTGATGTTGCCGCAATTCATTATTACAATATCGAGCAGCAGCGAGTCGAGATCAGTACCGACGCGTTCGCGGAGGGCCAGTCAGTCGACGGAGAGCAGTATCCATGGGTGGCCGCACTGGGTGAGGTGGCCGACCCGACTGAGGTTCGCTCTGCAGAGCCATACGAAGGGCTCGTCGGGTCCTCTGGCAGCGAAGCCAAATATCTCGGATTCGGCAGCGAAATCGACAATAAGCAGACTCACGCCATCGTCGTCGTTGTTGACCTGGATACACGGAGTTCCTTGCTCGAATCCCCAGTGGAGAACAGCGTTATCAATGTTGTTTCCCACGAGGATGACGGGCAGGTGGTGCTCGCCCAGGACCTCACGCAGATTCTCAAACCGCACCCGCTGCTCGATTCGCTGCCGTTTCTCGCACAGAGCAACCTCGAAACCCGGTCTGACGAGGTCACCGCACAGACGGACCTGTTCGAGAATGACAAGCTCATCGTCGCGTCCGCGCCAGTCGAGAACAAACGCTGGTCTGTGACGACGATGGCCGAGCAGTCGACAGTTTTCGCGACGGCCAGCGAAGTCTCACGGAGTCTGCTCATCCTGATCGCCGTCTCACTGCTCGGGTTGGTGGTTCTCGGGGCAGCAATCACTCGTGACATCAACCGCTCGCTGAACGAACTCACCGGCTACGCCGAAGAGATCGAGGACGGCAATCTCGGCGTCGACATTAACCAGTCGCGGCCTGACGAGTTCGGGCAACTCTCGGTGCTGTTCTCACGGATTCGAGACAGCCTCGAAGGCCAGATCAAAGAGGCCGAAAGCGCTCGCAAGGAGGCCGAAGTTGCCCGCGCCGAAGCCGAGGAACTGGCGCGGTATCTGCAGGACAAAGCCGAGGAGTACTCCGACGTGATGCAACAGGTCAGCGAGGGCGACATGACTCGCCGGATGGAACAGGACGGCGAAGAAGACTCGATGGACCAGATTGCCGAGGAGTTCAACGAGATGATCGGCGAACTCGAAAAGACCACCGGCCAACTCAAAAGCTACATTGACGAGGTTGACCAGGCCGGGGCTGAAGTCGAGCAAAGCTCTCGGACAGTCCGGGAAGCCAGCGAACAGGTGGCCGAATCCATCCAGAAAATCTCCGACGACGCCTACCACCAGAAAGACCGTCTCGACGAACTCCGCCGGTCGATGGAAGAGACTGTCGAACGGATTGAAGCGATTGCCACTGATTACGACAATGTCTCTGTCGACGACGCGCTCGCACAGATTCGCGACGTGGCTGAC
>JAQCNR010000469.1 GCA_028274925.1 Halovenus sp. | reverse complement strand
CTGACTGGCGTCGACACCCTCTGGTGTGGGGTGTTTGGCTGTCCCGAACCAGTTACCGCTGCACAGACAGATGTCGTCGTCGTCGAGGAAACGGTCCCGACAACCGACGGGAGTTCGAACGACTCCTCGCCAGCGGGAACCGAGAGCGGAGCGGGCCAGCAGACTGCGGCACCCGCTGCAGAGCCCCCGGACGCGAATGCGACGACGGCAGCTACGACTAACAAGTTAGCCGAGACAGCGACGACAGTTACAGCCAACGAAGAGGTTGAGACGGTATCGACGGCTCGTAGCGGGTCTGACGCAGGCTCAACGCCACGAAACACAGAAACGAGTACCCCTGAATCGGTGGTGAGTGACAATGTGACGTTCATGAGCGGTGCGAGTTTCGGAACTCCATGGCTCATGCTCATACCACTGTTCGTCCTCATAACCCTGTTTCTCGTCGGCTTGATTCGATACCAGCGTCTCGGTTCTGACGATTCAGCAGCCACAGAGAGTAACCCCGAGGCTGCCGCGCCGGAACAGAGCACGTTGCAGACCGACGGTGGTGACACGGCGTTCGATGGCGGCGACCCGGCGGAGTCGGTGACACCGAACGGGGCCGCTGGCGGCCAGACTGACAGTCCCACCATGGACGCGATTCGACTCGACCGAGCCCGAGACCACCTCCAAGCGGGTGCAGCAGATGCAGCTGTGGTCGCGACCGTCGAGTCGGTGGCAGCCCACTGTGGCGAGCCCATCGACGCCACCGATTACCGTGAGGCGCTCGAAGCATTGGAAGCGGACGGCGACGAGACAGGGTTAGATACTGTCCGTGACCGGTTCGAACAGGCGGCGTTTGGGCGGAGTGCTGTCACCAATGATGCCGCCGAAGAGTGCATCGAAACCGTCGAGCAGTTACTGACTTCCAACTCGCTGTAAACTACCCTACTTCGCTCGGGGTCTAAGGACCCGCTCGCTCGTTGAGGGTAGGGCTTTCGCGTGGACTCCCGTTCTACGCCTCAGATGAGGCGGGAAGGTCGTACTCTCCACTCACGTTCAACATCCCACGATTCAAGCGCACGTCTACGGGTGCGCCTCCGGCGTCTGCGTTTTGCCGACATTGACGAGACGCTTCGCACACCAGAAATCGAAGATTTCTGGGGACGCCGGAGATACTGAAGGTTGATGTTCTTGGCTGCATTGTAGTCTGCGTGGTTGTGGTAGCCGCAATCCAGACACTCGAAGTTCTCACCGTGGCGGTTGTCATCGTGGGTAAACCCACAGGTCGAACACCGGTTTGAGGTGTTCCGTGGGTCTACTTGGACGGCTCTAACGCCCTGCTCTCTGGCTTTGTATTAGACGTACTCGTAGAAACGACGGAACGCCCACAGATGGTGCCATGACGCCTCTGGCACGTTCTCACGAATGTCGGTCAAGTCCTTGAACACGATATGCGAACAGTCGTGTTCGGCGGCTTCGGCTACGATTTCGTTTGCGACTCCGTGCAGGAATATCTCGAAGCGTCCGTCTTCCTTGCGCTCGACACCTGCTATTGCGTCGTGAGCCGCCCGTGTCCCGCACTGTTGCAGGTCGCCACGCCGTTTCTCGTATTCCTGTTTCCAGTGGTTGAACTCGTCTGCCGACCAGAACTGCCCGGTCGAAGCGACCGCGAGTTGGTTCACACCGAGGTCCACACCGAGGACTGTTCTGTGCCCGGTGGTGGTATCGTTCTCATCGTCCTCCTTGAGCATCGACGTATGGAGATACCAGTCCCCGTCGCACCTATGGAGTGTCGCCCGCCGAAACTCGTAGTCCTCGTCTGTGACATACTTTGTCGGCGGAACGTCGGCGTCATCAGGGAGAATGTAGTCACACTCGATACGCCCGTCCGGTGTCGATAGCGAAACGTGGTCACGGTGGAACGTGGCACTCCGCTTGTCGTAAACGGCCGTATCCGCTGTGAATGTCGGACCTGACGTATCTAGGTCTTTTTTGAGCCGGTCCACACCGCTTTTGATGTATTCAACGGCTTGACGAATCCCTTTCTGGACGAGATTCGCGGTCAGCTCTGTATCACCGCGTAGCTGGTCTTACAGCGTATCTTCGGCCTTCGCTTTCGAGGTGACGTGGTATCCGTCGTCGCCGTGCCAGCACCACTCGCTCGCGGTGTTGGCGCAGTATTTGAATTGTTCGACAGTCTCCCGCAGGTGTGCATCTGCGCCTTCGGGGGTGTCGAGTTTGGTGACGGCGGTTCGACGGTATTTCACGGGATTTTCACGTACGGAGTTGTGGGTACTTAATAATCGGGAGTTAGCAGGCAGCAGTCTGGCAGCTGGTTGATACCGGGTCGGCTTCTGCTCACGGCTTCGCCATTCGCACGGCCTGAGGGAGCTTGCTCCCTCGCTGTCCTCCCCACCCTACTCGCTTGGGCTTCCGCCGGGCCCGGAAGCCCGGCGCTTCTTAAGGGTGGGGCCTCCGCCTCGAATTAGGTGAGAGGGTGACTGTCGGTCGTTACCTCAACGTTCTCCGCCGGTAGTGTAGGCCCCCGTGTTGATATGATGTATGAGCAAAAGTAGCGAAACGCAACCGGGCGGTCAAGTTGACTCTCCAACCGGGACTAGCGACCCGAGTACAGAGGCCCTCAGTGGGATACTCGGTAGCGACGACACACAG
>JAQCNR010000463.1 GCA_028274925.1 Halovenus sp. | reverse complement strand
ACCTCGTATCCAAACGCGGCAGCGGTACTCGCGAGGATGAGCGGCGGGTACGCCATATCGAGAGTTCCTTTCGTCGCAATGATCGACATCTTCGGCTTGCTCTCGCCCATTTCGGTTTCGACGTGGCCGAGTCGTTCCTCAAGTTCTCCAATTCGCTCTTCGAGAGTTGCCCGAGTTTGCGGTTCGTCGTCGGCAGTGGGGGTCTGTGAAGTGTCTGTACTCATTGTCTTACGCTGTCTTGCGAACGTAGTGGGTGAAGACCGCTTCACCCTCGTTTTGATCGATGAGTTCCACGCCGTCGGTGGTTTCTGCCCATCCAGCGATGTCGCTCATACTGCCGGGGTCTGTTGCGAGAACTTCCAGAACCGCCCCCGCGCCGAGTTTGTCGATGCTCTGCTTCGTTTTGACGACTGGCATCGGACAATTCTGTCCCGTCACGTCGAGCGTCTCAGTGATTTCGTACTCCGTCATTGTATTGAATACGACGCACAATACTGTCCAGTGAACTAAAAGTGTATCGGTAGTAACTCACAATAACAACATTGCTGTATTGGGTGCCTCTTCGTATATTGGTTTATGTGTGCCTCAGTATCTATATCTCTGATAGTAGTATTGCAGTAAAACAGAATTACTATGCAAAGTCTTATTGACGGCTGGTCTGTAGAGGAGGCTGATGTGGGATGAAGACAACCCCGCCACCGAGGAAGACGTTGAGTCTATCACACCAGCGCAGCTAAAAGAGCAGATGGGTCGCGACGAGGACGTGTTCATCCTCGACGTGCGCTCGGGAGACAACTTCGACGAGTGGCACATCGAAGGAGAGAACGTCGAGATCGTGAACTATCCGTATTTCCGGCTGCTGGACGGGATGCCACAGGATCTTCTCGCGGATCTCCCAGACGATCAGAAGATTACTGTTCTGTGTGCGAAAGGCGAGTCGAGTGCGATGGTCGCCGAGGGCCTCGAAGCAAACGGCTTCGATGTCACCCACCTCGAACAGGGGATGAAAGGCTGGGCGCGCATCTACGAATACACCGAACTGGATGTCGACACCGACGCGACGATTGCACAGTACCAGCGCCCATCGAGCGGTTGTCTCGCGTATCTCGTCATCTCCAGCGGAGAGGCAGCGGTCATCGACCCGCTCCGAGCGTTCACCGACGAGTACGTCCGAGACGCCCGAACACTCGGTGCTGAACTCACCCACGCACTCGACACGCACATCCACGCGGATCACATCTCTGGAATTCGAACGCTCGCTGAGCAGACAGACGCGACCGCAGTCGTTCCCGCTGCGGCTGCGGAGCGTGGCGTCGAGTACGACCACCAGTACGAAACCGTCGACGACGGCGACGCGCTCACCGTCGGCGACATCGAAATCGATGTGCTCCATACGCCCGGTCACACGAGCGGAATGACCGCGTACAGGGTGGAAAACGTCCTATTCACTGGCGATGGACTGTTCACCGAGAGTGTCGCTCGTCCCGATCTCGAAGACCCCGAGGCAGCGAGAGATGCCGCGAGGACGCTTTACGAGTCGCTCACCGAGACGGTGCTGACGCAGTCTGACGAGACGATTATCGCACCCGCCCACTTCAGCGACTCCGCAACGACGAACGCCGACGGGACGTACACTGCGACGCTCGGTGAACTGCGAGGCGCGATGGACGCACTCTCGATGGACGAAGCGTCGTTCGTCGAATTTATCCTCTCGGATATGCCACCACAACCGGCGAACTACGAGGAGATCATCGCCGCCAACCTCGGACAGGCATCCCCCGACGACGAGGATGCGTTCGAGCTTGAACTCGGGCCGAACAACTGTGCAGCGAGCGAAACGGCGTTAACGAACTAAAATGAGCGAGCTCATTCCAGTACTTGCGCTCAGTGAGTTCTTCCCGCGTGGGGTCGTGCCGTATCTCGTCGGTGGACTGCTCGTCGGACTCGGTGCCGCAGTCATCTACCTCGCGACGGGAATTATCGCTGGTGCAAGTACGTTCTTAGAATCAACACTGTCGTACGTCTCCGACGTGCCTCGGTTCAACCGGTTCAACTACGTCCAGTCACGCGGCTGGAGAGTCGTATTCACCGCAGGCATTATCAGCGGCGCTGCCGTGTACGCAGTTCTCTTTCAGGGCGAACTCTGGACGACAGAGGTTCAGTGGTGGCGTCTGCTCGGCGGTGGGTTTCTCGTCGGCGTTGGAACCCGCCTCGGCAAAGGGTGTACGTCGGGCCACGGGGTCTGCGGCGTCGGCTCGCTCTCGAACACCTCGCTTGTGAACGTAGCGACGTTCCTCGCTATTGCGGTCGGGACAGCCCAACTCGTGCAGGCCACCGGGGTGGTTCCGTGAGTGGCGAGACTAACCGGCGGGAGGCCTCTCAACATACGGTTGGAGAGAAACAACACGCAGGCGGCTCCAGCCGCAGTCCGCTGTTCGTACCGGTGATCTACGTGGGCGGGCTGATCTTCGGGTTGGGCCTGGCGATCAGCGGTATGGCTCGCCCCGAGGTTGTGCTGGATTTCCTCCAGTTCGAGGACTTCGGTCTCCTGTTCGTTATGGGTGGCGCAGCCGTCGTGACAGGGCTCACGTTCGCCGTTGCGACGCGGTACCTGGATCGGGCACCATTGACGGCTAGCGCGTACACACGACGGGTGAAAGAGTTCGATCGTAACGTCGTCATTGGCGGGACGATCTTCGGTGTCGGCTGGGGTGTGTCGGGGATCTGTCCGGGTGCCGCCTACGCGAGCGTCGGTATCGGGAACTATCCGATCCTGTGGGCGGTCGTCGGGATGTTCCTCGGCGCATACGCCCAAGGCTACTGGCGAGCACGTCGTCCGGACACCCCTGACGACGTGGCCGAACCCGCTTCCAGCTGACCAGTGGTTCGTCCACAGACCCGCCTGCTGCTCGGTGTTGACGGATATGAGCGCAGTATTGTACGGACTATACAAATACTTTTGAGCGGGCGACACGTAACATCAACAACTGATGCCTGACTCAATGAGCGAGATGCTTCGGCAGGATATGCAGTGTGAGGGCCTGCTGGAGTGTTTCCACAATCTCAAAGAGATGGACAAAAACGTGTTCCGGCTTCTACACGATGCCGACGAGCCGCTCACCGTCGACGAGATCGCAGCGGAGATCGACCGTGAACGGTCGACTGCCTATCGGTCTGTCAAGCGGTTGCTGCAGGCCGGGTTCCTGCAGAAGGAGCAGGTCAACTACGAGCAGGGTGGGTACTACCACGTCTATCTCCCGCGAGATGCCGACGACGTCGCTCAAGAGATGCAGCGAATGCTCAACGACTGGTACGCCCAGATGGGCCAACTCATCGGTGAATTCAGCGACAAGTACGGTGACACGGTGGAGCAGACGCCGACCGTCGAGAGCTGACTTTTGACCTGAAGTGTTGATCCGCTCAAACGATCGACTCGACAATCATCGTGTCGAGTTTCAATTCGGGGATTTCCTGGGAGTCTTCTTCGCGGTATTCGATCAGGTCGTACCCGAATAGCAACTCGAGGGCACGGCTCACGCCGGCTTTATTACGACTGACGTCGGATGCCAACTACAGTAGCGTTTGCAACTGGCTGCACATCCGATCGCACGACAGCGCTCGATTGAGTGAGCGAAGACCTGCAAACGCTAGTATAATACTGTCGGCTATAGCCGTGTGAGGATTTCGACACCACGGGGTGTCGAAACGCTTCACGTAGGGATAGCCAACAGTATGAGGAGTGGAGAGTGGCTAGAAGAGAGTATCTCTGAATTCGCTCAGTACAGGCGAGCGCTGCATCACGTTGAGCCATCATCTACTCAGGATCTGTCAGAAGCGAACGCTGAATATAGAGCGTGAATACAGCACAGTGCAACCCATCTGTTGGGGTATAATCTCTCTTCCGGTTGATTAGAGAGGGTGGTATACCTCTCCCACACAACATACCACCCTGCTTTTAGTCCCGCCGCCACACGTTGCTTTTCCTATCAACGATAGTGATCAACGGCTTAACAAAATACTGCTTGACCAGTTCACGTCGGGTGCTGTCTCGTCGAATCCAGCGAGCGATAGGCGGGCTGCCCCAATAGTAGGTTTTGATCATCAGTCGGCCAAATGCGTTCCGCTGGAGCACGTCATCCCGGAAATCTCGTAGAACATCAATTTCGGATGCTGCGGGGGTATCGTAGGCTGCGGTGGCAATGAAGCACGGATCAAGACTGAAATCGGCTGAATTTGGATCACCTTCTGCACCAAGTTGTGGCTCCGGAGCAAGCTGTCTTAAAATTGGATATCCATCCGCATCCGGTGTTGTTCCATTGATTTCTTGATTTTCGACAACAGTCTGCCAAGTACCGCTGAAATCAAAACCAGTCATATTGTCGGGAGCTGTTTCACCGGTCATTTGAGCTGTAGTGAGTCCCTCTCCGACAGGTGACTCATCTTGCTCACTTGCTTCAGTATCCCAGTAGGAGTCTTCAACAGCACCGTCAGACTCGTTGCCGACGAGTCCACCTACCAAGAAGCTGCCATCTACAGTACCAGTAGCGAAGCAGCTATCAATTGTGCCAGGACCACCACCGACCAGTCCACCTACTTGTCCATCGGTACTTTGGACGTTGCCCATCGCGTATGAATCCTTGATTTTGCCATCCGGAAAGTTACTTCCGACGAGTCCCCCTACGCTTTGTCCGGTGCTATCCACATCCCCTGTTGCAACTGATCGCTCGATAGAACCCTCAGATTTCGTACCTGCGAGCCCGCCAGCTGAGCCCTCGGATTCAATATCGCCTGTAGCGCGGCACTCAGCGATTGCGGCTCTAACAGATCCGGCGAGTCCACCTACTGTATCGGCTCCACTTACCTTTCCAGCCGCAGTTGCTTCAGTGATACTGCCGTTGGCTGTGCCAACCAGTCCCCCTACCTCTTCAGTTCCTTCTACACTTCCGGTCGCAGACGCGTTAGTCATCTCAGAATTAGAAGAAAGTCTTCCGACAAGTCCGCCTACAGTCTCACTGCCTTCAACCTCGCCGCTGGCGGATATATCAACAGCTACTGCTTCATCGCTACCACCAGCACCGAACTGGCCAAAGCAACCGCCGGTAAAACTATTGCCTGTAACGTCTCCACTTGCGGATGCTTTTTCAACCGTTCCCTCAGCAACGAAGCCAACAAGCCCGCCAGTGACCGTGCTCATACCTGCTTCTGTCTCATCTGTAACATCCCCGCTTGCGGACACATCAGTTATTGTCCCAAAACTAGTACCGATAAGGCCACCAACACGTATACCGTCACCCTCACCAGTCACAGTAGCCGATACAGATGATTCTTCTACATCAGAATTAGGTCCTATGCGGCCAACAAGCCCCCCCGCACTACTGCTGATCCCGCCAGCCCCATTATGAGTGACACTGCCATCTGCCGAGGAATTGATAATTTTTCCTCTAGTGTTTTCTTCGTCGCGTAAAGCCCCGACGAGACCACCAACATTGCCACCATCCGCGAGGACTGTAATACTGCCTGACACTGATGTATTTGAAATTGTACTCCCACTGACCTGTCCAACCAGTCCTCCAACGGATTGCTTACCGGTGACATTGATATCCTCTAATTCAACGTTCCTTATTCCGCCCCCCTCGGCGACTCGGCTGAATAACCCGACGCTATCAATATCGTCGTTCGGATGTTCGTCAACAACCAACTGTTC
>JAQCNR010000454.1 GCA_028274925.1 Halovenus sp. | reverse complement strand
GAATCCGACGACGAAACACTCGGTACAGTTACCGCAGCCATCGCAGACACGCCTAACCTCAGGTGCACCGGCCTCAGCGACACCGAATCCCTCCCCGAGGACCGCGGGATGCTGTTCGTTTTCGAGTCGGCAGACAGTCACACCTTCGTCATGCGTGAGATGGACTTCCCCATCGATATCGTCTATGCGGATGTCGACGGAACAACTACTGACATCCATCACGCCCCCGAACCCGGCCCGGACGAGGAGGGCAACGAACAGGAGTATCCCGGCTTCGGGCAGTACGTCCTCGAAGTGAATTACAACTGGACGACCGACCGCGGGGTCGAATCCGGCGACCGACTGGCCTTCGAGCTATGAGAGTTGTGCAGCAATGTCGGTCGAGGAAATCATACCGACGTAGTCACCGCCCCGGACGACTGGGAGGTGTTTGATCCCGAAGTTCGTCATCATCGCTGCTGCTTCCCCGACCTGCAACTCCGGCGGCACCGTTTCGACGGACTCGGTCATCAGTTCGGTCACGTTGAGTCCCGACGTGTCGGTTCCGTTGGCGACGGCGTCGAGAATGTCCGTACTGGTGATAATCGCCGGCGGACTCGTCGTGACGAGCAGCGCACTGATATTCTGCTCGCGCATCTTGGCTGCGGCATCGCTCACTGTTGCGGTTCGAGAAATCGTCTCGACTGGCGAGGACATAATATCCTCGACACGTGTTGGCTCGGTACCCATATACACTGTCTGTGGCTCTGCCGTCTTCATCTTTGTTACTTTCCTGAAGGGTGACGCTGACTGAGGTGTCTGGAGCCTACTGTTCCCGAACGCGTACCTCGGCTGTGTCGAGATACCCACGCACGCGCTCCGGGAACACCCCAGTCCCGGGCCACCGTTCGGCCACGCCGAGTCGGTCAGGGTCGCCGACGTACACCTGTACTGCGCCCCCGTCAGCACGGGGCACCGTCACGCGGACGTAGAGCCCACTCTCGACTCCTTCGTACCGGTCGAGTGCGTCACGGTCTGGCGTCGAGAGAATCCGGCCATCGGTCCTGCCGCCGGGCAACAGTGTCGGGTACTGGCCGTCGACGCGGTGCAGTCCGTCGAGCACGGCCTCGCCGCAGTAGCGCCACTCAGAAAGAAGGTCCGCGGCTCGGTCGGGGTCGGTGAGCGTTCCGTAAACGAAGACGTCCACAGCTCTCGTTATCGCTCGTCGATCGGGGTGACCGTGCGGCTCTCCGGACCGACGTAGCTGCCGCGCGGGCGGATGAGACGGTTGTCCTCCTGGTATTCCAGCACGTGTGCGAGCCACCCGCCACAGCGGGCCATCGCGAAAATCGGGGTGTACATGTCGATTGGAATGCCGAGCTGGTAGTAGACCGCGCCGGAGTAGTAGTCGACGTTCGGCGCGATTCCTTTCTCGGGCAGCCCCTTCTCCTCGGTCAGGAATCGCTCGATAGTCGCGGTATAGTCGAGCCACTTCGTCTCGCCGGATTCCTCGGAGAGGTCCTGCAGTTTCGCCTCCAGAATATTCGCACGCGGGTCCTTGACGTTGTAGACGCGGTGGCCCCAGCCCGGAATACGTCGACCCTGTTCGGTCTGTTCTGTGACCCACGCGAGCGGGTCCTTGCCGCTCTCGTCGAGTTCGAGCAGCGTCTCGATAACATCCTGATTTGCGCCGCCGTGCAGCGGTCCAGACAGCGCGCCGACGCCGCCGGTCAGGCTGCTGTAGACGTCGGCGTACGTCGAGCCGATGACCATCGCGGTGAACGTCGAGGCGTTGAGTCCGTGGTCGGCGTGCAGCGTCAGCGCCATATCGAACGTCTCTTCTGCAACCTCGGTTGGCTGCTCGCCGGTGAGCATATAGAGGAAGTTACCGGCGTAGGACAGCGAGGGGTCGGGGTCGAGTGGCTCCTCGTCGCGGCGGAGTCGGTCGTACGCGCCGAGGATCGTCGGAATCTTCGCGACGATGCGTCGGCCCTTCCGACGGGCGGCGTCGAGGTCCTCTGGGTCAGCATCGACCTCTGGCTCGCTCGCCGAGAGCATCGAGACACCGGTTCGGAGCGCGGCCATCGGCCGCTCACCCTGTGCTGCAAGCGTCTCCAGCGTGTCGATGACGCCCTGGTCGATCGCCTGCTCTTCGGCGAGTCCGTCGGCGAACGCTGCGAGTTCCTCCTCGGTCGGGAGTTCACCGTTCCAGAGCAGAGAGAGCACTTCCTCGAAACTCGCGTTTCGTGCGAGGTCTTCGATATCGTATCCCCGGTAGACGAGTTTGCCGGCGTCTCCATCGATATAGCTCAGCGACGACTCGGCGACGAGCACGCCTTCGAGGCCCTTCTTGAGTTGGTCGGACATTATATCCCTACTTTCCCATCGTGTGGGATAAATCATTATCTTTCGATTCGTTGTGACCCCGGCTCTGTTCTCAGTACGTCGAACTGATCAAATGATTATCCACTTTGGCGACGAACCCGACGACAATCGCGGGGCAGTCGCCAAGCTTTCCGAAAGTTATCCAGTTCGCTCTCACTCGGGCGGCCGATGGCGCGACGGAGACCGAACGGCTAAAGACCGTGGGACCGTCGATATTCGTTAATGACGAGTTTAGGCACGGCGCGTGCCGACCCGGGTGACGCGGACACCGGCGAACTCCCTGTCGGTGAGGGTCCTGACGGGAGCGAGGTCGGGTTGCCGGTCGCGGTGATCAACGGCGCACGCGACGGGAAGACGCTCTATCTGCAGGCCGGCAGCGACGGCGACGAACTCAATGGTATCGGCGTTATTCGGCGGGTGGTCCCACAGATCGACCCGACCGAACTCTCTGGGACGATTCTGATTGTCGGCATCGCGAACTACTTCGCCTTTCAGCACAACGAACATCGCAACCCGATCGACGACACGAAACTCAACCGGACATATCCCGGCAACGAGAACGGCACCTCCACCGAACGCATCGCGGCCGCCACCTTCGACGCCGCAAGCCGTGCTGACCTCGTGCTCGACCTGCACCAGGGCTCGACCTCACGGATGATTAACGAGGTCCGAGTTCGGTGCGGCCGCCGCCACCGTCTCCACAAAGACTGTCTCGAACTTGCGAAGGTCTTCGGTTGTGGACATATTCTCGACCAGAAGGGGCCGGAGGGACAACTTGCCCGCGCCGCACCCGACGACGGGATTCCGACGGTCGACCCTGAACTTGGCGGGTCGGTTGGTCTCGACAAAGAAAGTGTCCAGAAGGGCGTCGAGGGTGTGTTCAACGTGCTGAACTATTACGACTTCCTGCCTGGGACGAGTCACCCTGAAGGCCAGACCCGCGCGAGCGGCTTCGAGCAGTATGGCGCACCAAACGGCGGCCTTGTCGAGTTCAACGTCGAACTCGGCGAACGAGTGAGCCGACGCCAGACGCTGTTCGAGATTACCGACGTGTTCGGCGACACGAAAGCCTCTGTTACCGCCGACTCTAGCGGCGTCTTCTGGCGAACACGCCGGCTTCCACAGGTTGCCACCGGCGAGTACGTCTGCTCGGTTGGGACCGATATCGACACGTACTGACCGCGCTGGCCCTCTCGCGAGCGTTCACCAGCCTGTCCGACAGCAAACAGTCCCCCACGTATTTGTGCCACGATGTCATACCACTTGCTATGTCTGAACAGCCGGGCAATCCCGCGGCGCGCGAACTCGGCTACTGTCCGTGTTGTGGGTATCTCACCCTCACAGAATCTCAGCCCGGCTCCTACGAGGTGTGTCCGGTCTGTCACTGGATGGACGACCCGATCCAGTTCGCCGACGAGGAGTTCGTCAGCGATACGAATCACGTGTCACTCCATCGTGCGCGGAAGAATTTCGAGGAATTTGGTGCCGCAAGCAAGGGCGTTGTCAGTGACACTCGCGACCCCGGCGACGAACCCCGGGACCCTAACTGGCCGTATTAATCGTCGTCGTCTTCGTTCTCTTTGATTTCTCCGAGTTTGTCGAGCAACTCGTCCTGACTGGCGTCGGACTCGAAGGAGACTTCACCTTCGTGGGTGTGCTCGTGGACGGAGACGCCGTCGTTGTCGTCGATGTCGTCTGTATCCGGATTTTCCTGCTCGGATTCATCGTAGCTTCCAAAACCCATACGTCTGCAGTTGCGTAGCGACACTGAAAGAGTCTCCGGTTTTTGAGGTTCTGTGACTCGGTCACAACGACAGCGTCTCGCCGAGTTCGGGTGCCGACACGGCGAAGCCATCGTCGGCGAGTTCGTCGGCGTAGCCCGCGCAGTCGTCGCCGTGGTTGACGACTATTGGCGTGTCCCGATACTCGTCCAGAAACGCCCGAAGGCCTGCGCTGTCGGCGTGAGCAGAGAAGTCGTACTGTTCGACCTGTGCGCTGACGGGCAAGACGCGGCCGTCGAACTCTGCGCGGCCAGTTTCGACGAGTTCGCGGCCCGGTGTCCCCTCGACCTGATAGCCAGTCAGCGCAATTTTGTTCGTCGGGTGCTGGCGAATCTGGGGAATGTAGGAGACGACGGGGCCGCCGCCGAGCATTCCCGCCGTCGTCAGGATGACGGTATTCTTGTCGGTGAGTCGCGAGCGCTGGCCGTGCTTGCCGGTGACAAAGCGAGCATTCGAGACGGCCCGCTGGAGCGCCTCGGCGTCACGGACGTACTCCGGGTACTGCCGGAGGGTGCGGGTAATGTCTATTGCCATCCCGTCGAGATAACAGTCGATGTCGTTCTCGGCACAGATGAGCAAAATTTCCTGTGCGCGCCCGATTGCAAACACCGGGACGATGACTGTTCCACCCTCCCAGACCGTCGTCTGGACGCTCTCGACGAACTGCTGTTCCAACTCCGCGCGGTTAGAGTGGCTCACGTCGTGATACGTGCTCTCGGTAATGACCGCGTCGGCTTCTGGGCGGGCAGTTGTCGATTCGACGAGGC
>JAQCNR010000445.1 GCA_028274925.1 Halovenus sp. | reverse complement strand
TATTCCAGCGCTTCGATCCGACAGAACAACCGCTCGCCATCTGGATACGGAGCCAGCAGGTACGACCCGATACGGACGTCGGACCGGTTCCCCGCGGTCACGTACGCACGAAGGTCGGTTTCGTCGTCCTCTTCGCTAATTTTGAGTCCTGTCGACGCAGAGAGCACCCCAATTCCGCGGTCAGTTCCCGCTGGCGAGGCGTCGTACGTCTCGAACTCGTCGTCAGACTGACTCTCGCCAGCCGATTGGTCAGCAGTATCGGCAGCGTCGGTCTCTTCCGCTGCTCGGCCCTGCTCGTCGTCGCTGAGGTCGCTGCTGAAATCCCCGAGGTCAGTCATTACTGGGTACAAGCGCGTCCACCGACAAACCCGTTTCCCTGCCGCCGCTTACGTTCGACGGCCGCACCAACGCTGATATTTGTCCAGGCCTGCTACGGTGACGTATGACCGTCGACTACCCGGGGTGGAGCTAATGGTTGCCCTGTTCGGGACCGACGTGGTGCTCTTTCTGTTGATCGGGCTACTGGCTGGCGCCCACTGTATCGGGATGTGTGGCCCACTCGTGACTATCTATGCCCAACAGATGGACGCAACACGCACGGACGGCGGTCAGCAGACGGCAACCGCCAGCGGGCAGCGACACGCACATCTCACGCTGTACGAGGTGCGCCAGCACGCGCTGTTCAATGTCGGTCGAACGCTAAGCTACACTGCAATCGGCGCGATTGTCGGTCTGCTCGGCGGCGTCGTCTTTCTCGGCGCTGGAGAGCTAACTGCGACGGCAGACCTCGTTCGCGGCGTTTTCGGCGTCGTCATCGGAGCCTTCGTTATCGGGACGGGCGTGATTTACGTCCTCGGGCGGGTGACCTCGGGCGTGTCACTACCCGGGACACAGCGCATTACCCAGAAACTCACCGGAGCGGTCGACCGCCTCGCAAACGGCCCCGGAATCGTGGGGCTGGGCGCAGTTCACGGGTTGCTTCCCTGCCCTATCCTCTATCCAGCTTATCTCTACGCGTTCTCGACAGGCTCACCAATCGCGGGTGGAGTCGCGCTGTTCGCGCTTGGTGTTGGTACGATTCCGACCGTGTTTGCCTACGGGACGATTATCGACAGCGTTGGCGCGACCCACCGCCGCCGGATGCACCGGGTGCTCGGCGTTCTGTTCGTCATCCTCGGCTACATCCTGTTCGCACACGGGCTGATGTCGCTCGGCATTCATATCCCGCACCCACGGCTTCCGTTCTGGGACCCACTCACGACAGGACTCTAACTGGACGGGTCGAGCACTTCGACGTCAGTTATCTCGAACCGAGCGCCGTCGGCCTCGCTTTCAGTCACAGCAATCTCCCAGCCGTGGGCCTGTGCGACCTGTTCGACGATTCGCAGGCCGAATCCCGAGCCATCAGCCGCTGTCGAGAAGCCAGCCTCGAAAATGTCCGAGCGCTCGTCTTCTGGAATCCCCGGTCCATCGTCGGCAATGGCGAACCTGTTGTCAGTGAGTTCGACGGTCACGGTGACTCCGGGTCCACCATGTTCCACAGCGTTTGCAAAGAGGTTCTCGAGCAGGTGGTTGAGCCGGTCAGCGTCGGCGATAATGCGGCTCTCTGGTGGGGTCGGGCCGGTGAATGAGAGCGCGTCCGCGTCGCGGCCGCTGACGAGTTCCCAGGCCGATTCGGCGGCGGCCCTGAAATCGACAGGCTCGGTATCACCGATTTCACGGCCACTGCGAGCCAGCCAGAGTACGTCGTCAATAATGCGTTCCATTCGGTCGAGAGCCCGGTCGATTGGTTCGTGATGTGGCGTTTCGAGGTCGTCCTGTGCCAGTTCGAGTCTGGCTGCCGCCGTGTTCAGCGGATTCCGCAGGTCGTGGCTAACGACGCCAGCGAATTCGTCTAACTGTTCGTTCTGGGTCTGGAGGCGCTTTTCGTACTCCTTGCGGTCGGTGATATCCCGAGAGTTGACGAGATAGCCGTCTATCTCGCCGCCGGCATGCTCGCTTCCGAGCGATTCCAGCCACACCCACGACCCGTTGCTGTGCTCGAACCGGAATTCGATTTTGGTCGTCTCTGTCTCGGGGTCAGCAACGAGTTCCTGCAACGCCTCTGCAGTTTTGGGCTGGTCATCTGGGTGAACGTAGTCGAAGACGCTCTCTCCGCGCAGTTGGTCGGCGCCGTATCCGAGAATATCCTCGACAGCAGGGCTCCGGTAGGCTATCTCACCGTCTTCAGTGAGGACTGTGATAATGTCCTGTGTGTTCTCGACGTAGGCCTGATATCGCTCAGAGAGGCGCTCAAATTCGCGCTCCTGAGCCTTCCGCTCCGTAACGTCGCGGCTGAATCCAGCCACTCGGACCACTTCACCGTCGTCGTTCGTAATCGGCGAGCCTTTCACCCAGACCCAGGTCGGTTCGTCTGCGCCTGTAATCCTGTACTCCACATCGATTGTCTGGCCAGCAGAGAGTTCGCTCATCTTCTCTCTGACCAGCGGCTTATCTTCCTCCTTGGTCACGGTGAGGAAATCCTGCGGGTTTTCTTCGAGTCCTGCGACGGGGCGGCCGTAGACGTTCTCGTAGCCGGAAATGAACAGAATCTCGTCCCAGTCCCGGTCGAACAGCCAGATACAGTCTGTGACGTTCTGGGTGACTTCGGTGAGTCGTTGGCGTGTCTGCTCGACTTCCTGCTCAGCGTGGCGCTGTGCGACGGCGTTTTTGATCCGGTTCGCCAGAATCGTATACTGACTTGTTCCCGACTGTTTCTGGAGATAATCCGTGACACCTGCGGTAATCGCCTCGCTGGCGACAGCCTCACTTCCTTTGCCAGTGTACAGAATGAACGGTAAGTCGGGGTATTCCTCCCGAACTTGACTCAGAAACTCGATGCCCGTCGACGCGGGCATATCGTAATCGGAGACTACACAATCAAACTCGTGGTCCGCGAGCAGCGAATGCCCGTCCTCGACACTCGTCGCTGTTGTCACGCTGAACCAATCGACCTCCCGTTCGAGACAGGTCTGTGTGAGTTCGACAAACTGTGGGTCATCATCGACATGGAGAACCTCGACATCGCCACTCATTGGTATCACTTCCCCCTCACC
>JAQCNR010000443.1 GCA_028274925.1 Halovenus sp. | reverse complement strand
TCCTCGTGGACGTAGATGCGCTCGTTGGCGAGACAGAGTTGCCCGGCGTTGGTAAAGGAGCCCTGAATCGCGCCGCGGGCAGCCTCCTCGATGTCGACGTCGTCGAGGATGATCATCGGGTTCTTGCCGCTGAGTTCCAGCGAGCAGTCGATGAGGTTGCGCCCGGCCTGCTCGGCGACGACTTTGCCCGTCTCGGAGCTGCCGGTAAATGTCAGGTAATCGACTCGTTCGATGACCGCCGAGCCGATTGTCGGGCCGTCACCGGTGACAACCGTCATGACACCCTCGGGTAGACCGGCTTCTTCGAGCAGTTCGGCCAGTCGCAGGGCGGTGAAGGGCGTCTTCTCGTCGGGTTTCAGGACGACGCCGTTGCCGGCCAACAGCGCCGGAATCGCATCAGCAAAGGAGAGCACGAGGGGGTAGTTCCACGGCGAGATGATACCGACGACGCCTTTGGGGTCGTACTGGACCTCGGCGCTGGTGGCGATTGGGATGCTACTGGAACGGGATTCGGTCGCGAGAATCTCTGGTCCCTTGTCGGCGTAGTAGTCGGCGTTCAGTGGCACGTCGATAGTCTCCTCCAGGGCGTGAGCGCGGGATTTGCCCGTCTCCAACTGGACGAGGTCGAGCAGTTCGGGGCGGTTGTCGGCCGCGAGATTCGCGAACTTCGTGAGCACGTCGGCACGCTCGTCGACGCTCATCTCGCGCCACTCGTCGGCGGCCTCCCGGGTCTGTTCGACTGCTCGGTCGACGTCGTCCTCGTCGAGTTCGGGAATCTCGGCAATCTGTTCGTCGAACGCCGGCGCGGTGACCGGAATCGTCAGGTCGTACTCGCGGTCGGCGGGGCCGATGCGGTTGGCTAGCGCGTAGAGCCGTCGCTTGTTCCAGGCGGTCTCTGCGAGAATCGTCTCCTCGGGGGCCTGTGTTGCCATACTCGGTGAGCGTGTCATAGAATCGTTCACAGGGTTTTGAGCTTCGTTCGCCCGGGATTGTCTCCCTGTTCGTAGTTGGTGACTGCGACGATCACACGGAGACAAAGCGCCACGAACACCTGTGTTCGTGCGTGGACGCGGCCTCGGGCGCGGACGTGCCCGAGGCCGCAATACGTGCAGGCTTCGTTTGTTCGTTCCACCTGCGTCCGGTGTTCGTACGTCTCGTCGAGCACTGACTGCTTGAGGCTGATGTCTTCAGCGTGTTCGTCGATGCGATCTTCGACCCTGTAATCGATGTCCAGCGGGTCGTCCGTATTGCGTGGATTGTACGGTGCAATCGGCACGACTCCCTGCGCCAGCAGGAAGTCGTGCCACTCCAGCATGTCGTAAGCGCTGTCTCCGAGCATCCAGATCGGTGTATCGACGGCGAGCGCGTCCCTCGTGACGCGCATCGCCGTCTCGGTGTTGATTTGCTTTCGTTGTGTGAACTCTGCTGCAATCGGAATCTTTGGTCCGGCCGACACAATCACACAGCCGAAGCCGTAGTAGTGTTCTTCAGCAGTTGAGTCGTAGTTCCACGTCGCGTCATCGTTGTACTGGATTGCAGTGACGTGAGTCGAATCGATGCGGTATGTAGAATCGAGCAGGCCCCGGTAGGCGGCCTGCTCGACGAGCCGGTCGAAGACATCATCCACCACCAATTCAAGATCGGTGAGAAACCGGTCAACAGTGTCTCGTGAAGGTGGTTTCTCGAAACCACAGGACAGCCATGTCAGTGTATTTCGGAGTTCTCGTGTGACGGGGCGTGTGCCGTAGATGCCTTTGTAGTAGCAGTGCAGGAAGCCTTTGAAGAGTTCTGGTGGCTTGTGCACTCGTGTTCGCCCCCGCTGCGAGGGGGCGAACACGTCGTACTCAAGCAGAAACTCGAACTCCAAGTACTCGAACAACGGTGCTGTCTCCGTAGCCGCGACATTCAAGAAGTCGTCGACCGAAGCTACGTCTTGCAGGGTTTTGGTGCTGCTGGACACAGTTTCCAAATCCTGCGGCCTCCCTTGGGAGGCTTTCTATGACACGCTCTGAACGGTTGGCTGATGTGACTTGCGGAAACGCTCGCGACGCGATCAGTATGCTGCGCTCCGCAGCTCGGCAGGCAGAGCGGGCTGGTCGCGAGCGGATCCACGATGAAGATATCACCGAGGCGATTCCCGCAGCGAAGGCTGAACTCCGCCAGAAGAGTCTCGACCGGCTGACTTCGGATCAACTCGCTGTCTACGAGGTGCTTCGAGAGAATGACGAGCTTATGCCGAAGGAGATTACCGAGGCGTACAAGCAGCGCGTCGACAGCCCGAAGTCGAAACGAACGGTGCGAAAGTACCTCCGGAAGCTTGAGCAGTACAACCTGATCGAGAGTTCCGGCAGCGGTCCCAGCAAAGTCTATGCCACGGTCGATAAGTAAGTGGACGTCTCATAGTCTTGGCGTAGGAGAGACTGTCTATGGACGGCGTTGACAGCGCAGGCACAACCGACGATCCAGGCCTTCCAGATGGAGCCTGGACTGTCGCAGAACTGAATCAGACCGTCGAGAGTGTCCTCGCTGACGCGTCAGACAGGTTTCCGGACTACGTCGTTGGCGAGGTTGCCGAGATCGATCACTACGGATTCGGCTCGTTTTTCGAGTTGCGCGATCTCGAAGACGATTGCGTGATTTCCTGTTTAGTCTGGAGTCAAACGCGCTCAAGACTCGACTACGAGATCGAGTCAGGTGCGGAGGCAGTCGTCGGCGCGACCGTGGACTTCTATTCCGAACGAGGCTCTTGCCAACTGCTTGTCTCGGAGTATTGGCCCCTCGGCGAGAGTGAACGACAACAAGAGCTCGACGCACTGCGAGCAGCACTCGAACAGGACGGTGTCATTGACGACGAGCGAAAGCAAGCACTGCCAGCACACCCAGGCTGCGTTGGCCTCGTAACATCAACATCGGGTTCAGCACGAGAAGATGCGTGGGCGGCAATCAACGACCGGTCACCGCGAACAGATGTCCTTCTCTGCGGCGCACCAGTCCAAGGCACTGACGCCGTCGGGCCGTTGATCGAGAGTCTCCAGTACCTCGATTCACAGCCAGATGTCGAGGTAATTATCCTCACCCGTGGTGGTGGGTCCGATGTTGATCTGTGGTGTTTCAATGCGGAGCCACTGGTGAGAACAGTGGCTCGGTGTTCGACGCCAGTCGTCGCTGCAATCGGTCATGAAGACGATGAAACGCTCGTCGAGGACGCTGCCGATGCCAGAGCGATGACACCGACTGAAGCCGGGGTCGCGGTGACGACGCCAGTTGCAGAAACAACAGACGATGTCGATACGCTGCAGCGCCGACTCGACACCGCATACGGTGTCCTCGTCACCGAGCGATTCGATCAGATTGAGCGCCGTGTGACGACCGCACACGAGGCGGTCGAACAGCGAGTACAACAGAAGAACGCACGTCGCCAGCAGGCACACAATCTTGAGCGGCGGATCGCAGCCGCCTATCAGACGCTGGTGCAGAACCGCCTCGACGGTATCGAAACCAGGATTGAAGAGGATCTACAGAATCTCGAAGTCGCGGCGGAATCAGCAGCAACAGAGCGACAGGCGACCAGACAACGCTTAGAGGATCTTGAGAGCCGCATCCAGACAGCTTATCGCACGCAGACAGCGCAGCAACTGGACCGGTTGGAAGTCCGGATCGAGACTGCTTACAGGGAGGTACAGACAGAGGCCCGTATCGCAGCAAGCACAGCCGAGACCCGTCGGCTACGGGTGGTC
>JAQCNR010000435.1 GCA_028274925.1 Halovenus sp. | reverse complement strand
CAGTCCTGATATCGCCGAGACTATCGATTCCTTCGAAGGATTTGACACTGCCGAGCAGGTCACGAACCCGGCCGCGACGCTCACTGCTGAGCTTCTGGCTGCGCTCCGGTCGGCACTGGACCGTGACGGGTCGACGCTGCTCGATGTCGAGGGTGAGGAGGACCTCGCTGCGCTGCCGGCGGTGGTCGCTGCTCTTGACGGCGCAGTAATCGTCTACGGCCAGCCAGGCGAGGGGATGGTTCTGGCTGACGTCGACGACGACACGCGCACTCGCTGTCGTGATATTCTCTCCCGGATGGACGGGGATACCGACCGACTCTGGTCGCTGCTCGGCGTCGACGCGTGAACTGGCGGTTTCTCGATACCGTGATAGCGGAGCTTGTTGCCTGTTGATTGCCTGATAGTGTGACGAGCCAGACGAGGCTTAGCTAAAGCCACTCTGGAACTGGCAGCCAGCGGCTCCACGCTCCACACATTGCGGTCGCTGTGTTGGCGCACGGACAACAGCTGTGGTGCTGGTCCAACTCGTCTGCTGACCGGGCCCGATGACCACTCTCCGAGGTAGCGGAGGACGTTGCTGGTAGTCGGGAGTACTGGTAGGGATTACATGTGTAGGCGGGGTTAAGAGGGTCGGAGCAGTATAAGAGGATAGAAAGTGTCGGCACCGACTTCGACGGCTGCCGCCGCGTGTGAACAAATTATGACAGCGAGTTCCAAACAACAGGACGAGGACGAAGAGGAGATTAGAGAGCACCTGCAGGATGTCGACGATGGGTGTGGCTGTGCGGAGGTGTGGGAACACATGTCCGAACAGCGCGACGAGTGACCCGGGTCGGCACCGGCCGCCTAACGCGGGACGTTTTTGACTCCACGGCCCGTGCGTACACGTAATGACGGAGGACGGCTCACGGAATTTCTTCAAGACCGACCGACAGTCACCTGTCGGGAAGCCTGTTATTCGCGGTGACCCAGACATTACCGGGCAGGGCCCCGAGGAGGCGGTCCAGTTCGACCCCGACGACCCCGATAGCCTCGCGCTCGCCGCCGAGACAGTCGCTGCCTTTGCCTCGAACACCGCCGGCGCCGAGGACAACGTCTTCATGCTCCGCGGGGCCGCGGCCTGTGCTGCGCTGGTCCGCGGCGAAGGCTCCTACAAGGACGCCGCCAGCCGCGCCGGTGACGGCGTGACGGTGTCGTTCATTCGCAAGTGGTCCCGGGTCCACGACCTCCCGCACTCGATCCGGCGACACGTCGCCCGTGGCCAGATTGCACCGACAGCAGCGAAACATATCGCTCGCGTCTCTGGCGCTGCCCGCCTCCATCTCGCCTGGGCCGTACTCGACCACGACCTGACAGTACGCGATGTCCGTGCAATCGCCAGCGAGATCAACGACGGCACCGACGTTGCCGACGCACTCGCAGCCCGCGGCATCACACTCGGCGAACTAGCGCTCACCCTCGAGCAGGATATTTACGGCGAGTTGCGCCGTCAGGCCTCAATTGAGGATGTACCTCCGGGAGAACTCGCGAACGAAGCACTGCTGGCGCAGTTCCAGGAATCAGAGTGACGATGGCAGCACGACTCTCTCGCCGACAGTTCGCCGCCAGTCTCACAGCGGGAACACTCACCGCCGTTGCAGGCTGTCTCTCTTCACCCCGGGACCCTGGCGAGCAAATATCTGGTCAGCCGCTTGCGGTCCCGACGAAAGGCGACCCCGACGCCACGGTGACTGTCACGGCCTACGAGGATATTGGCTGCCCGCACTGCCAGACCTACCAGACCGAGGTGGCCCCCAAAATCGAGAGTGAGTACATCGAGTCGAACCGAATCCGCTACGAATTTCGAGATATGGTTCTCCCCGCCGATGGCAAACGGTCCTGGGAGGCCGCAAGCGCCGCCCGCGCCGTCCAAGACCGCGCTGGCGTCACGGCCTTCTGGTCGTCTCTCGACGCACTGTTCGCGAATCAATCTGAACTGGGGCCGGACACGTACGAGACACTCGCTGACGACATCGACGTTGATGGGAGTGCGGTCCGCGACGCCGCTGTTGAACAGGCCTACGACGAGACGGTCTCACACTACACCGACGAGGCAGGCGAGGCCGGCGTCGATTCTACGCCGACCGTGACTGTCGACGGAAGTACCGTCGAGTGGGGTGACGAGATTGCTGCCGACCCGGTGCTCAACGCCATCGAGCAAGCGCTGTCGTAGCCTGTTCTCACAACACCATTCCCGACTGCAACAGCGCAATCAACCCAGTCAGCGTCAGCAGACTCGCCAGCGTGCTGACCAGAATGGCGGTGCTCACGTAGTCGGCGGCCGACAACCCAACGCGCTCGCTGCCGAACTCGATGGTCAACATCAGCGGTGTAATCGCCGCCGGCATCGCACACTCCAAGACGAACACTCGACCGACGGTGCCGGTGAGTCCCAGCGCCAGTGCGATGGCGACGGCGATGACTGGTGCGACGAGCAGCCGAAGCGATGCCGCAGGGAGCGCCCGCTTGATTGTTCCACCGCCAGTCGAGCGCGCGAGTTGGATACCGAGCAAGAGGAGCATGACGGGAATTGCCGCGTCGCCGGTGAGTTTGATCGTCTGCATCGCGCCACTGTCGGTCGGTGGCGCGAGGTCGAACAATCGAACGACTGCCGCGGCGGCGACGGCGTACACCAGCGGCAACCTGAATACCTTGCCGAGTGCGCCCCGCATCGACCCTGCCGCGCCGCGGGAGGCGACGTAGACGCCGACGGTGTACATCAGCACCGACTGGACGGCGATATACAGCACGGCTGTACTCCGGCCGAGCGCGCCGAAGGCAAACGCAGAGAGCGGAATGCCGTAGTTGCCGGCGTT
>JAQCNR010000424.1 GCA_028274925.1 Halovenus sp. | reverse complement strand
CGATTCCGGTCGTGGTGGTGATTCGCGAAGTGCGACGGTAGAACTGCTGGTGACTGACTACCATCGAGAGTCGGCATTGCTCTTGCGGTGCCGATGAGAGATGTTCATCTTACACAGATGCCGGGACCCGACTGTTATTAACCGTGGCGCGTGTGTCACCCAGCTATGATACGAGAGTACAACATCGTCGTGGTGGGATGTGGTATTGCTGGTGTGAGTGCTGGCCTTCGGGCTGCGGAGCTCGGGGCAGACGTGGCGTTGCTGGAGAAGGCACCGAAGAAACATAGAGGGGGGCACACGCAGTACAGCGAGTCGTTCCGCGTTCCCTCGGCGGTCACCGACCTCTCGGAATACGGATACGAGTTCGCCGTTCCGGACTACACTCCGGACGACTTCTACAGCGATATAATAGACCGGACGAACGGGCACGCCGATTCGAGTCTGGCCCGAGCGGTGGCCGACCGAGCCGGGCCCACTGTCGAGTGGCTCACCGACCACGGCGTCGATTGGGACATGGAACCGCTGGCTGTCGGGTACGTTGCTGGACGGACGTGGTGCGACGGTGACGAGGTCGTTGGGACCGTCATCGAAGCCGCAGAGAATCAGGGACTCGATGTGTTCTACGAGGCAGCCGCTCGTGAAATCCGCAAAGATGACAACCTGCAAGTGACTGGCTTGGTTGCAGATTTAGATGACGAACGTGTCACATTTGAGTGTGACGGCGTCATCCTTGCCAGTGGCGGGTACGAGTCCTCACCGGAGAAACGGGCGCGCTACTACGGGGCCGGCTACGACGATATGAAGGTGCGCGGAAGCCGATACAACACCGGTGATGCGATCGATATGGCGGTCGAAGCCGGTGCAAATGCAGTCGGACAGTGGAGCGGCGCGCACATGGCGATTATCGACGCTGAGGCTCCCGACGTGGAAGGTGGTGCCAACCGCGTCGACGGGTACCAATACGGTGTCATTCTCAACGTTGAGGGAGAGCGGTTCGTCGACGAAGGAGAAGATGCCCGGGCACACACGTACGCGAAGTTCGGTCAAGAGATATTTGAGCAGCCGGAGCACCGCGCGTACATTATCTTAGACGAGAGAATGAACGAGCATGCCCGGGCTACTGGGCCCTCGGAACCGTCTGTCGCTCCCACGCCACAGGAACTATTCGCTGACCTCGACATCGACACACAGACGGCGACTGAGACGTTAACGGCCTATAACGACGCTTGCGATCCAGGAGAGTTCGACCCCGAGGTTCTTGACGGCAACGAAGCGTCCACTCTGTTGCCACCGAAATCCAACTGGGCACTGCCACTTGAAGATCCACCATACTACGCGTACGCGGTCACCGGTGGCATCACATTCGGATTCGGTGGTATCGAAATAGATACATCGGCTGCTGTCCTCGACTCGCGCGAGCGTCCGATACCCGGCTTCTTTGCCGCCGGCAACTGTACGGGTGAATTGTTCTACGACAACTACCCGGGAGGTACCGGCCTGACGAACGCCGCTGTCTTCGGGAAGACCGCCGCGGAGAGCGCTGTTGATTACGTCAACAGCTGAGAGTCAGAAACAGTTCGATTAGTACTGAGACTTGTTTCTCCCCATCCGGAGGGATTTCCTCAAGTGAAGGGGCGTGAGGCGTATCCGACCGGCGAGAAAGCTGCCGAAAGCGGCTCTCAGAAGCCGCTCATCCCTTTGAGCAGGTGCTCTTCGACGACGAACTCATATATGTCAGCTCCGAGCCCTGGTTCCTCCGAGACTTGGATGTAGCCGTCTTGGATGAGTGGTTCGTCGCGGGTGAGCACGTCATCCCACCAGTCGACCTCAGCTGCATGGTACTCCAGCACGTCGAAGTTCGGGACAGCCGCGTCTAAGTGGACACAGGCGATTGTCCCGACTGGGCTACAGGCGTTGTGTGACGAGATGGGGATGTAGTTCTCCTCGGCCCGGTCTGCGACCCGCATCGTCTCGAAGAACCCTTGTATATCTACACACTATTCAGCGACGAACAATAGGCTATCGGGGGCTTCCACGCGGGCAGTGAGCGCGGCTATGGAGGACTGGCCCTCGATGATAGCTTCGATAGCCCCGGACCGAGCGAGTACAAGGGTTCGTAGGACGACCGAGCGATTCTCGCACAGTCCCCGGACGTGACAGTACGGATATCCACAGCCTGTCTTCATCCTCTGGAGGTGACAGCCCCTTACACCGTTCATCGTCGCTCGCTGCTGTATGCGGAACCTTGCGAGCCGAGTGAACTGCCGCACGTCGACGGATCTCATTCTTTTCCGATAATAGTAGCTTACTCACAACGAGATCTTTTGCCGAATCTTAATATCCTCTGAGTACGCTCCATCCTCCTGATAACAACTCTCACGTATCAATAACGAAATATTTATATACTGACAGGTACAGGTTCGGATCGATAGCCAAGGTCAAGAGAAGCAGGATGACGGTACAATCCCACTCATATTTAGCCGTACACGGAATAAGACATTCAAGTAGATATCATCCGAGGAGGCACTGTCTAGTTAGGTCAGTTTGAGAAGCGAGCAGGTCGTTGAGAGAGTGTCCATGTCGCTCGCAGACCTGCTCAAGAAGGACTACAACGACGAGTTAGATGAATATTGGGAGCGAGAGCGGACGGCGACGCCCGTCAGGGCGTTCG
>JAQCNR010000420.1 GCA_028274925.1 Halovenus sp. | reverse complement strand
ATCAGGCGACGAGACTCTGTTCGACGAGTTCCTTGCCCAGCGCGGTCACGAGACCGGCGCCGGGTGGGAGGAGAGCTACAACAAGAAACAGTGCCCCGACTGTGGCGGCATCCACGACCAGAGCGCGACAGAGTGCACAGTATGCGGATGGTCGCCGTATAGCGGTTGAACAGACGTTCTGCGGTATCTCCGTTCCCCGTCAGCAGTGGCCACGCTCCCGGTCCCTGACCGAGTGTGTCGCTCAGTGGGTGACAGGGGTGTCCCCGGAGCCGTCGGGATCCGGTTCGAGCGGTACGAGCGCCGGCGCACCGGTCAGTTCCTCGACGAGGTCGGTGATGGCATCGGGACAGTGCTCGGCCCGGAGTGACTGTCCCTCGAACAGCATCTCACAGCAGTCCTCCGCCCCGGGAACCACCTCGCTCTCACCGTACGGTGAGAGACGCGCATCGGGAACTGTGTTCGGTTCCCCCGGCCCACGAACACCCATATCCGGAAATCGAGCGGTCGCGGACTGGAGTCCACGAGGTAGGTGTCGGGAACCGTCGCCTCCGCCTCGGGGTCGAACCGCCAGACCTGGTAGCTGTCGGCTGTCGTGTGCGGTGGCCCCTCCGGTGCGCGCGGCGCGGGGTCGTCCGGCCCGATGTCGTTCGGATCGCCGTACGAGTCCAGGTCGCGTCGTACCCGTGTGTTGCTACCCGCCGTGAGTATGCCCTGCTGTGTGCCGACTCGCTCCACGTGCCGCGCGGGATCTCACTCCACGTACCGCGCGGGGGCCGAGAGACCGAACGCCTCGGCGGTGTCGGCGACAATGGCCTTGACGGTGTAGATGTCGGGTTTGTAGCACAGTTCGTGAGTCACGCCGTGTTCAGCCCGCTGATGCTCGCGTACGCGACAGACATCGCCGGTGTCGAAGTAATTGGGTGTGTGAAGTACCTCGGGGTCAAGTGGTTCGAGAGACGAAATCTCTCGTCAGCCGCTCGCGGGCATCGCCCGCTCGCAGGTTCGGTGGACGGTGTCCAACGTTCATCACGGAAATCTTCGATTTCCGTACGACCGCTCACACTCGGCATGTTTCTCTGTAGAACCACACGGAGGAGAGACAAGCCATCTGCGTCCAGATACCTGATCCGGCTTACTACAATCTGAAGACGCAGCTGCTGGAGAACACCGTCAAGCACGACGATCTCGCCCGAGCCGTGGGCGAACTGGAGTTCAAACCGCGCCATGGCGACGTAGCTGAACTCCCCCTGTTCGGACGGAAGTTCTCGGTCAACAACTACGCACGCACGCTTCTGCTGGCAAACCTGTTCAAATACGAACCCCTGAAAAGTATCGCCAAGCCAACGGGTGAGTATTCGGGCAAGTACGACGATGAACTGAACTTCTTGAATCTATTACACAACCGACGCTGTCCCGGTACCAAGATGACGTTGTACGTCTCTCCCAACCGTACTTCGGCAAACTTCACGACGACGTGATTGACTCGTCGAAGGGACAAAGCACGAGGAACTCGTGCTGCCACCGCCATCGCTGGCCTCTGATGGGGTAGGGCCGCCGACCTCCAACTGATCGCCCGCGATCTCTGGCAGAAGGTGCTAAAGTTCCTCCAGTTCAAGCGCGCCGGAAACACGTTCCACGACAAGAATGTGATGTTCAAACTGCTCGATGTCGCCTGCCTCCACGGCACGATTATGGAGACGTCCCAAGAGGTGATCGAGGGAAAGCCGTGGATATAGAGCGGAGAACCACCCAAACGCCGGAACTTCCTCACCCACGTCACGAAGTCCGACCGGCGGGAGATCATGTCGATATTCCTGGCGGCGAACGAGTCGATGATCCGGCTCCTTGAACTGGAGTACGACTACTTCGGCTGTAGGTATCGGTGATGGGCAGTATCGTCCTATCGAAATGTGCGTCCTCTTGACCTCCTCCCCGCCGGAAGGCGAGGATTCCTCCGTGGGTAATCCAACCAGTTGATTACCCCGGCTGTGAACTTACGGGTTCGCTGAGGCTGGGTTGATCGAGTGACCACGACTGTTCCCCAGACTCGGCGGGTCTCCAGTCGTGTTCGTTCCACTGACAGTACGCCCCATCCGTGGGTGCGTCCCTATGGCGTTCAGCAGACAGGGCAGCGGGCCGGGCCATCGGCCCTCCTTCGTGCTGCAAGACGTTCTACGCCCCTGCCACGTCACTGTGAGCATCCAATTCCCAGTCGTGACACCAGAACGAATCGCCATTGCGAGTCACATCAGCACTTCGACACTCGGGACACTCGCTACTCGAACCGGCTTCGCTCACTTCTTGCACAGTGATACAACCCTCACCGAGTGTCAGTTCTATCCGCTCCAGTAATTGTCAGTGGGACCAAAAGGCGTGAGTCTTTTTATTCACCTCAGCACTCCAGTGCGTGTCCAGCACATCGGTCAAATCACCAACGGACACCGTGTCAACATTCCGTTCGAGCAGCCACTCGGCAGCGTGTTTTACCGCCGCATCACGGCTGTGGTCGCGTTTGCGTGATCGTGCGTCGTAGAGTCGCTTGATGCGATTGCTCGTGTATTCATTCTCTGAGAGTTCCGACTGGAGTGTGGCGATTCGCTCGGAATAGCTCTGGAATCGGTCAAACTCTGGACGAGCGTGGTAGACCGCTGTCTCACCACGTTCGGTGACAACAGCCAGTGCATTGTTTGCACCGACGTCGATGGCCGCTGCCTGCGTCGTGTTCTCGGGATCGAGTGTGTGAGTGAAGGGATCCTCTCGCTGTTCTCTGAGTGTGTCTGGTTGAATGCGGACAGGATGCTGGACACGAAACTGGACAGCGTGTTCCTCGTAGATG
>JAQCNR010000417.1 GCA_028274925.1 Halovenus sp. | reverse complement strand
CAAGGCCCGGAAGGCGGCCGAGCGGTTCCTGGCGACCAATCCTGGTGACCCGGGGACCTACCAGACGGTTGCCGAACTCGAAGCGCAGGCGGTCGATATGCTTGGGGAGATTGCTGGACTTTCGGAGCCGTCGGGCTACATCACGAGCGGGGGGACGGAGGCGAACATTCAGGCGGTCAGAATCGCTCGCAACCACGGCGACAGCGACAGCCCCAATGTCGTTGCGCCCGAGAGCGTCCACTTCAGCTTCCGAAAAGCCGCCGAACTGCTCGACGTCGAGTTACGGACTGCGCCGACAACCAACCACCGCGCCGATATCGACGCGATGAACGAACTCGCCGACGAGGACACCGTCGGCATGGTCGGCGTGGCTGGGTCGACAGAGTACGGGACAGTGGACCCGATTCCGGCAATTGCCGACCTTGCAGATGATATCGACGCGGTCTGTCACGTCGACGCGGCGTGGGGTGGATTCTATCTGCCCTTTGCCGACTACGACTGGAATTTCGATGACGCGGCCATCGATACGCTGACGATTGACCCACACAAGGGTGGTCAGGCCGCCGTTCCTGCCGGTGGATTGCTCGCCCGCTCGCAGGAACTGTTCGATGACCTCGCTATCGACACGCCATATCTCGAATCGACCTCACAGATCACGCTGACGGGCACTCGAAGCGGGGCCGGTGTCGCCAGCGCCGTCGCGGCGATGGAGACGCTCTGGCCGGTTGGCTACCGCGAGCAGTACGAACGCGCGATGGAGAATGCCGAGTGGCTTGCCGACGCGCTGGCTGACCGGGGTCACGAGGTATTCGGGCCGGAACTCCCGCTCGTAACTGCTGACCTTTCGGTCCCGATGACCGACGAACTCCGGGACCGTGGCTGGCGAGTCTCGAAAACAGGTGCCGGCGAGATGCGCATCGTCTGCATGCCCCACGTCACGCGGTCGATGCTACGCTCATTCGTCGCGGATCTGGACTGGTATTAAACCCAGACGTGAACGAAGTGAGCGCCCAGTTTTTCGCCACCGAAAGACTCGCCATGCTCGTCTTTCGAGCCCTGTTTCGCTCCGCTCAACAGGACCACGTCTTCTCAGAGTACGCCGAGCGTAGCGAGGTGTTTCCACTGAACGCGAGCGTCGCGAGGTCGACCGAAGGAAGACCTCGAAGCGAACGGGGAGGAACGACCCGTGAGCAGTGAGCGTTCAGCTTTTTTCACCACCGGGAGAGCACGCTCTCCCGAGCCTTCACTCACTCCGTTCGTGAAGACCACGTTTTTCGAGTCGAGCGAGACCGGCGGTCTCTCGAACGGCAAAAAGGGTACCCCTCACGTCACGCGGTTGATGCTCTATTCCTTTGTCGCGGACTTGGACTAGTATTAAATCCAGACGCGAACGAAGTGAGCGTCCAGTTTTTCGCCCACGTTTTTGCGAGGAGCGGTTCGCTCGAAGAGCGAACCCGACGAAGTAAAAAGGTGGCTGGTACTAGGGACTGAGGTCGACTGGCTGCCAGCCGTCGGGTTGGTCGACCAGCCCGTCTATCCGCATCTGGTAGCCGCCCTCGTGTTCTCGTACTTTGACCATCCCGTCACAGACCGAGTTGAGTGTGTACTCCACCTGTGGGTCGTGCATCGTCGGGTCGAGGACGAACGTTCCAAAGCCGTCAGTCGCGTTGACCCGGCCACCGAGTGAGTGCGTGAACCGAACGATAGTTGGGAGCTTCGTGTACAGCAACAGCAGCGACAGCGAGTCAACACAGGACCTGACGCGGTCGATTCCGTCGTCACCAAGCGCGCTGAACAGAATCGAGAAATTGATACTGATACCGGTGAGGTCGCTCGTACTGGAGACGGCTTTCATTCGCGCGTCCGTCTCGATCTCAACATCACCTCGACCGGTGGCGTCGACGATTCCGACCCGGCTCAGGTCCAGATCCGGATACGTCCCGGCCGCCTCTCGCGCAAGTGACCGTCCGCTCGTATTCGTCGAGATGAGGACCGCTCCTTCCGTCTCCTCGTCGAGTTCGAGGGTGAGCCGTCGTGACAGCTTCGAGGCTGGTCGGCCGGGACCGCTGACCAACACCGTGGTCCCGGGCCGGACCGGATTGAGCGGCAGGTTCGGAAACGTGAACTCCTCACTCATTCATTCTCACCGTCGTCGAGTGCAATCAAATCACCTGCAAGCGTGGCCAGTCGGCCGAGATACTCCCTGTCACCGGCGTCGAACGCTCGCGGCTCACTCCCGAACACTGAGAGGACTGCAACCACCTCGCCTGTCTGGTCACGGACAGTCGCGCCGAGATACGAGACAATCCCGGCATCCTGCACCGCGTCGATGTCGGCAAACCGTGGGTCAGTCCGGGTATCTTCGACACCGAGCACCTGCTCGTCGGCCACCAGCGCGTGCGTACTCAGCGACTGGTCACGAAACTCCGGGACGAGGTCAGGGCCGACAGTCGCAATCGCTTCGACATTGTCACGGCGAACGACGACCAGCGCCGCCGAGTCGACGCCGAAGTGGTCTGCTGCGAGCTGGACGATTCGCTCGAACGCCTCGGTGTTTCTACCCTCACGAAATCGCTCGACAGCGTCGAGCCGTTGCTGTTCGGTGTCTGGCACCGGATGTGCCGCTTGGCTCTGCTCGATGCCAGTCTGCTCGATCAGTCCTCGCAACACCTCCTTGTCGTTGGCCGACTCCTTGGCGACGAAATCGACGATGACATCCTCGAAAGATTCCGTGTCGACTGTCTCAGAGTGGGTGTAGAGAATACAGCCACAGCTTGGGTTGTGTTCGCGTGCGAGCGCAACGAGTTCGAGGCCCGTCCCGTCCGCGAACTCGTAGCCTGTGACCAGCACTGTCGGTGGCTCTGATTCGACCATCTCTGACCCAGTGGCGACAGACTCGGCCGTCCGGACCTCAGCGTCGAACTCCCCCGCGATGAACTCCGCCAGCTCCGACCGTGTCGGCTCGTCACTGTCCACGACGAGCACTGCTATCGACTCCATACCTGAGCGATGTCCCCCTCACAGATATAGTTAGGCGGAGTTACCTCACGACTGCGTCGGCAACGACGTGAGAGACGCCCTCACTGTAGCCCTTGACAGTCCGAACCTCGACTGACGTAACCGTGCGCCCGGCCTGCTCGGCGGCGTCTTCGACCCGCCGTTGCGGGCGGTCGGGGACGAGTTCTGTCGGTGTAGCCTCGTGCATGTGGAGTGTCCCGCCCGATTCCAGCACCGTGAGCGCGCTGTCGAGATACTCGTGAGCGTCGTAGTGGCCCATCACAATCCGGTCGTAGCGCACCTCGGGGCCACTCTCCGCAATCACATCCCGACAGTCTGCACGGTAGGTCTCGACTGAGTCCTGCACGCCGTTTCTGACGACGTTCTCGACGAGATAGGAGAAGGTGCTCGACGAGCGCTCAACGGCGGTCACGTGTGCGCCGGCCCGCGCCATCGGCAGCGTGAAGTAGCCAATCCCAGCGAACATGTCGAGCACCTGCTCGTCCGGGCCAATGACCTCGCCCATCAGCGCGCGTTCAGCCTTGTTGCCCGGCGAAAACATGACTTCTCTCAGGTCCATCGCGTAGGTCGTTCCGTGCTCCGTGTGGACCGTCTCGGTGTCGCCCACCCCTGCGATTACTTCGACGTCGGGCTCGCGGTGCTGCCCAGTGATTCCCTTGCGAGCCAGGACAGTATCCGCGTTGCCGTGCATTTCGAGTAAGGCTTCGCCAACCTCGGTCGGTCGCGGGCTGTCGCCGATATCGACGAGGATGACCGTCCCGAGGACAGCCCACGACCCCGGCGCGCGGTCGAGTTCTGCCTCGCTCCAGCCACGTGCCTGAAGGTGGTCGCCGAGCGTCCGGACGCGGCGCTGTCCGGTCTCCTCGATGACCTCCTCTACCGGCGTTTCCTCCGGTGGTGCAGTCACCGGTATGGCCACCGTCTCGTTGCCACACTCGTAGACACTCCGAGAATCGTCGTAAATACCTTCGACGCGAAGCGCCCCGATTGCGGCGTCCGCTCGAGGTTTCTCGACGATCACTGCCAGCTCGTCCATTACCACCGATTCGGTGACCTCCCGACTTATACCATTCGTCAGCTTCCCCGTTTCTGACACTGCGAAACTATAATGTTCTTTCGTTACATATAGTCGGGTGGAGCTATGACTCCATCTCGAATCCGCGAACGACTCGCAGAGTCCGACGAGCGGATCGACCCTGCCACCTACGTCGAGGCGCTGCAGTACGTCCGCGACGACGGCCGGTGAGCGGTCCGCTGCTGTCGTGCCGGCGATCTTTAACATGCCCCTGCCCGTGAGTAGCCGTATGCAACTGGATTCGGTTCGCGTACTGGACCTGAGCAGACTGCTGCCGGGGCCGTACGCCACCCAACTGCTTGCTGACGCCGGTGCAGACGTAATCAAAGTCGAAGACACAGCGTCGGGTGATTATGCCCGGGCGATGCCGCCGTACACCGACGAGGGATTTGGCGCAGTGTTCGACGCGGTCAACCGCGGGAAACGCGCCGTGGCGCTGGACCTGAAATCCAGCGAGGGACAGGAGGCGCTGTATCGACTCACTGCAGACGCCGATGCAGTGCTCGAAACGTTTCGACCCGGTGTTGCTGACCGACTCGGTGTCGATTACGAGACACTCAGCGAGCACAACGACGACCTGGTGTACTGTTCACTGACCGGCTATGGACAGGGTGGCCCGCTGGCCAACGCAGTCGGCCACGACCTGAACTACGTCGGCCGGGCCGGGATGTTGGACCTCGTCCGCGAGGACGAAAACTCCAAGCCACAGATTCCGGGGTACACGGTAGCGGATATGGGTGGCGGACTGTTCGCTGCCTTCAGCATCGTTTCGGCGCTGCTGTCTCGTGAACTCGGTTCGGCCGGCGGCGAGTACATCGATGTCTCGATGACTGACGTCGTCCTCTCGTTCTCACAGGCGGTTGCCCAGCCAGTGTTCGACGGTGACCAGCCCCGGCCTAGCGAGGGAGAACTCAACGGTGGCTATCCGTGGTACGACGTCTACGAGACCGCAGACGGGAAATACGTCACCTTCGCCGCGCTGGAACCGCAGTTTTTCATGGCCTTCTGTGAGGCCATCGACCGAGAGGACCTCACGAGCGCGCACATGAGTGAGGGGGCCGAGCGAGAAGCGCTCCGCGAAGAACTGACCGAGATTTTCCAGTCCCGAACCCGCGACGAGTGGACGGAGTATCTCGACGGCGTCGAAGCCTCTGTCGAACCGGTCTACACGCTCACCGAGACCCTCAATGACGAACAAATCGCTTCACGGGACCTGATCTGGGACGAACGCCGGCCCAGAATTGGCTTCCCAGCACAGGGCAGCGACGTGCCCGAGGATAGCGGCCGACCGGTGCCGAAACAGGGCGAGCATACGGGCGACATTCTCCGAGAAGCAGGCTACAGCGAGGCGGAACTGCAAAGCCTCGTCGAATCTGGGGTCATCGTGGACGCGCCGACAGACCAGTGAACAGCAGAGCCCGTCTGCATAGTCGTTGCACGTCTCGTTATAGTTCGTGAACGTACACCAAGCCCGCCTGTTTCCCGGCGGACGTGTTGATTCGGTCTGCACCTACAAGCGCGGTTGTCCCGTCACTCGACAGTGCGACTGAACGACCGTAGCGGTCGTTATTGCCGTGCTTGGTCCTATCGAGCCACGTCTGTTGCGCCCACGAACCGCTCTGCCTGTCGAATATATACGCCCCTAATCCCCCGGCCCCGACGACGGCGGTGCCCCCATCGCGTGAGGCTGCCACTGACTCGCCAAACCATGACACGTAGTCACCCGTTGGGCTGAGTTTCGTCTGCTGGCGCCACGAGCCAGTACCCTTGCTAAAGACGTACACCACCTCCTCATCAGGACTTCCTACGAAGGCTGTTGTACCATCACTTGACAGTGCCGTTCCATCACCGAAGTAGCGGTCCTCAGTCCCGTCAGAAGTCACGCTCGCTTGTTGGGTCCACCCGTTGGCTGTGGTCTCGAAGATGTACGCTGCTCCATCGACCAGGGTGTCGTCGACGCGCCCGTCGCTCGCACCGACGAGCGCGGTCGTACCATCATCTGAGACACTTACTGACCACCAGAAACTGGCGTCCTTGCCGTCGCCAGCGGGAGTGACTGTTGCCTGTTGACGCCACGAGCCACCGGCAGTGGTGTAAACGTTTACGACGTTAGTGTTGGAGGTTCCGACGAAGGCTGTCGTCCCGTCATCCGAAAGCGACACTGAACTAACAAAGTATGTGTTGGAACCGCCGTCACCAGCGGCGATTCTTCTCCGTTGTGTCCACGAGTCACCATCAGCGGTGAAAATGTGCACTGCACCCGACATTTCGCTGTCTGGCGTTTGTTCGTTTGGGGCCCCCACGAAGGCAGTGGTACCGTCGCCTGACAACGCGACATCATCACCGAAGCAGTCCTCACTCTCAGCGTCTTCGTTGGATAGCTTCGCCTGTTCTGTCCACGACTCACCTGTCTGGCTGAAGATATAGGCCGAGCCCAGTTCTTTCCCGGACGGAGATTTGGGGGCACCGATGAGGGCGGTGGTACCATCGCTCGAGATCGCCATCGAATAGCCGAAGTTGTTCATCCCGTAATTCTCGCTAGCACTGAGTATCGTGTCCTCAGTACGACTCTGTATGGTTTCAGTCGAGTTCCCTGATTGGTCCGCGCTATCTTGGGAGTTCCCGAAACAACCTGCAACTCCACCAATGCCAGCCACTCCACAGAGACGAAGAAACCGCCGTCGACCTGTCATCGTGTTAAGTAAACCACATCCTTCATAATACTGTTCTCATATTAGC
>JAQCNR010000415.1 GCA_028274925.1 Halovenus sp. | reverse complement strand
GACGAGCTCAGACTCGATTTCTTCTTCCTCTTCGAGTGCACCCCACTGCGGACCGCCACCGGGCGAGGGACCGCCGGGCCCTGCCTCTGGGTCTTCCTCGTAGACACGGTTTTCGGTTACGCTGGCCTTCAGCTGGGCCGTTGGAGTATACTTGCTAATACTATCATCATCTGGCACCGCGCTGATGATGAGTGTATTATTCCGTCGTGTGATGTCAACATCCTCGATTCCGTCCGGCAACTCCGGGTCCTCGAAATACTCGTGGACGTCCTCGAGCGGGAGTTCCAGTGTCGAGTGAAGTCTGTATACGCGGCTGGTCATAGTTTGAGGAGTTCGAATTCGGTCGTCAGCCCTGCACTGGCGCCGACTGTTCACTCATCCCTACGAACCCCACCCATATAGAGCCTACTCTTCGAGAGCGGGAAATCCGTCCCCTCGCCCCGGTTGGGGAGAAAATACCGTAATTGACGCGTCCTGTGTTGTTTCGCAACACACAAATTCGGTTAGTCGTCGGCGTCTGCCGGGGCAGTCCCGTCGTCGCTCGCCAGATGGTCGGATTCGATGCTCGGCGGGTACTGTCCGCGGTCGAGTTTGAGGTCAGACTGTGGTCGGGCCATGCAGGTCAAGGCGTAGTTTTCGCGTTCGTCCTCGGTCAGTCCACGGGCGGCCGGTTGGGTCACATCGCCGGACTCGATTTTCGCCGAACAGGCCAGACACATCCCGACACGGCAGGAGTACTCCTGTGCGATTCCCTCCTCGATACAGCGGCTGAGAATCGTCTCCTTGTCTGAGACTGTGATAGATTCGCCTGTCCCGACGAACTCGACGGTGTACTCTGTCATATCCACTGCTTCGGCGGTGGATGACTAAATTCTTTATCAATACGGTGACCATACGCAGCCGACAGAATCATCTCAGTTCGGTCACGCCAGTGACTTCCATCAACGGATATTCCTCTTCGAGATGCATCGCTGTCGTGACCTGAACGTCATCGTAGGCGATGTCCATCTCGACTGTTATGAACTCGCCAGTGAGTTCTGTATATTCCGCGGTACTTTCGGCGATTGCTTCGGCCAGCCGTTCAGTGTCGATGGTGACCCGGACTCTCTCGCAATGTGGCTGATTTTCGATTGCTTCTTCCATCGCCGCGGCGAGTGAAGCGGCACTGTCGGGGCTGATTGGCGTGCCGGCGAACTGGTGATACAGTGAGCCAAATTTGATGCCTGCCTCGAAACACGCGTTCTCCGTCGTCGCGGGGGGGCGCTCGCTCATACGATTTGTTAGCGCTTGCAAGGTAACGACCCATCGGTCCCGGCAATCGGCAAGTCGGCGCGGAGAACCGTATGCTACTTATTACTGCCAGTGTTTGTGAGAATTGAATGGACGAGCCGGTATTACTCACTGGAGCGGGCGGCCACGTCGGGCGGACTGTCCTGAACGGCCTGCGCGACGAGTACGACTGGCGACTGATGTATCACAGCCAGCCAGCCCACGACCCAGAGTTTCCGTACTGGACCGGCGAGGTAGAGGACCACGAGGACGTTCGGCCAGCGATGGAAGACGTCAACGCTGTTATCCACCTCGCTGGTGACCCCCGCCCGGAAGCGCCGTGGAAGAGTGTGCTCTCGAACAATATCGACGGGACGCACACGGTCTATGAATGTGCAATCGAGGCGGGCGTTGACAAGATGATCTTTGCCTCCTCGAACCACGCCGTCGGCGCAGCAGAAACTGACGAACGGACGCCAGAGATCTACCGGGAACACGACAACTTCAGACTGGAGGGCGACGAGTTCCCTCGACCCGGTAATCGCTACGGCATCAGCAAGGCCACCGGCGAGGTGATTGGGCGATTTTTCCACGACGAACACGACATTTCGGTCTGTAACATCCGCATCGGCAACCTCAACGAAGACCACCCACCAATCGACTACGAGCGCGGGCAAGCGATGTGGCTCTCACCGCGAGACTGTGCTCACATCCACGCGTGTGCGATAGAAGCCGACTACGGCTTCGAGATTGTCTATGGTATCTCCGACAACGACCGGAAGTACTACTCCCTCGAACGGGCGAAAGAAGCGCTTGGGTACGAGCCAATGGACAACTCCGCGGAGTGGGACGGCGACGAGCGAATCGACGGGCGGGACGAATCCGTCAACGTCGATTGATGTTCTTGATTCAGCGTGAGTAATTTAGCAAAACTCCACACGATCCTTGCCTATGACTGTTTAGATGTTACAGTGTGTAGCTGTCTGAAGGTCTTTGGCTGGTCAGGATTTTAAAACATCATAAATTTTTAGTTTGGATTAGTATGTATATTCCTAATTAACAAATCATCACAAGTAAGTGACTATATTAAACATCAACATTTGCCGGATTGTAAGCCATAATTTATTACACTGCTCAAGTATTGCAAATATGGGTAAAGACCCGGAGAAATTGTCCTTTAGTAGACAGGATTTACGCAAGGCAACCAAGTTCGTTGAAGGAGACTACACCGGAATCAACCCAAGATCGTTTTATCGAAAACTTAAGCGGGGAGTTGAGGAAGTACAAAACGAACACGGGTTCAAATATAACGTTGATGGAAATCAAGATGAAGACTTAGACATAAGCAGCGAAGATGTTGGTGAAAAGACTGGTATGGTGCAAGGCCGGATGCGAGCAACTTCTGAATGGGTTGAAATTGGGATGGGGTCGCTTGAATACCGTCCGTACGGGCCCCATGGAGCATTAGGTGTCATAATCAGCGTAACACTTCTGGTGCGGGGGCTGGCCAGCAGCAGCATACCGCTGATAATCGTGGGTGTGATTGCGGGAGCTGCAAGTGGGTATGGTTACTCGCAGAAAGAGCGCGATAGCTTCCCAATCATCAGACAAGACATGATCAGAACGCTGATGACTGGCGAAGTGAGCGAACGTACCACTGAGGCCAGAAACCAAACACGAACAGATATCTTTGCAAATATGAGTGTTGTATTCGCAGGTGACTCTTTTGTCGCCGTTGATTCTGGTGCACTCAACACTCTTGACTGGACGTTCCGCCGCGAACTGGTAAATCAAATTAGACAGTGGAACAATGAGGTTGTTGACGCTGAACAGCAGAAAGTTGCCGTGGAAGACGGTTTCGTATGGCAACTCAAAGGCTGGGGTGATCGCGACGTACAGTCTCACCGGGGAACAATAGAAGGATTCCAGACAAAATTAGTCCGAAATGCACCGTTTCATTACCGGATGCGCTACACGGAACTTCTGGAAAAGCAGCTTGCTCCTGGGACACAAGACGGACTCGACAGGGACCGACAAAATCTGAGGGCGGAACTGGAACAGCTCGCGGAGGATATCAACGTTTACGTAGAGCGTGAAGGGCTCGAACATACAAGCAACGTAACCGGTTCTTCCCCGAACGAGGACCCACAACTTAATCCCGATGTTAGTGACGACAACTCAGCCAATGAAGATAATCCGGCACTTGATGGAGAGTCCGACAATACCCAGAGGTAACCGGGAAAATTCTCTTAGGGATGTGTCAACCGAAAACGGACCAGCAGGGTCGATCAACGTCGACTAACGGACGACATATCGCTGAGCAATTCTAGCAGTTCGTCTCGCAGTTCTGACCGCTGGTCACCGCGAACCGTCGGTCCGAGTTCCAGTTGGAGTCCACCACCAGAAGCGGCCAACCAGTTGACGAAGTTATCTGGGTGTGTTCCGGCGTACTGCCCTTTGCTCGCCACCCGTACCGGAACGCCGAGACTGTCGTCGAGTCGCCGAGCAACCCGTTCTTTGGTCTGGTCGTCCGTCCCGCCGCCGACGATAACCTCGTCGTCTGCCAGCCCGTGGATGCTCAGGACGTGTGTAAAGCCACGGTCGGAAATGCGGCCGAGCAGGTCGTATTCCTCGGGCGAGAGCGCAGTCGACGGTGGGTGAAACCGCTCGAACGCGCTACCGTTGCTCTCGTGGCCGAGGGTCGCCCAGCAGGTTGCGTCGTCGGTCGCAGTCGCCACTTCCACGGCGAGTTCAGCAGTCCCCGGTTCGACAGCGCCGCCGTGGCCAGCACAGACCAACGTCTCGTCGTTGTCGCCGTCGTCGTAGAGCAACTCGAGCAAATGTGCCGTGTCGTCGACTTCGACTGGCTGTGTCGAGATGAACCGTCTGCTCACAGTGTTACATCGGGTGTGAGCACAATAACGCTGTCTCCGGAACCAGTGTACTCAACTGACAGCGGTCGTAACGGGCGATATGGTCACTGAAACAGTCGCCGTCCCGCAACCGGTCGTCCGATTCCCTATCGGACTGGTCGGGGGTGTGCTCGCGACGCTGGCGATGGACCTCGTGATGGCACGACTGCCGGAAGGGACGACGCCGCCGTCCGTCGCTGCCGGCGTACTCACCGAGACACACCCCGACGACGCGGCCGACCGACTCGGTACCGTTGCCCACTATCTGGCTGGCGTCGGCACGGGGTTGCTGTTCGTCTGGCTCTCACTCGCGACCGAACTCGTTGCTGGCGGCCCATCGCTGGCGACTGCTGCTGTGACCGGCGTCATCCTGTGGGTGCTGATGGTTGGCTTCTTCGTGGTCGTGCCGTTGCCGCGAGCGCCCGGACTGTCTGCCGACCGCCGTCGGACCACTGGGCGAGACTGGGCTCTCTCTGCGGCTGGCTATCTGCTCGTTCTCGTTCCCGTCGTGACGCTTGGTAACCTGTTGCTCGCCTGACTAAAGTCGATAAACTGTTACTCCCCTGTCCGTTTAATCGAACTGATGAAACAACCGCCAAGCGAGACACGTGAGGAACCATCTTCGGACACAGCGTCGACTGGCCCACGACTGGTGGGTGCGCTGTTGGTCCTGTCCGGACTGGCCCATCTCGTCGTCCCGACTCTCCTGCTCGACCTGGCGAGTCGGAGCTACAGGACAATCCTGAACGTCGAATTCACTCCCGATTCTGGCGCGTCGACGCGCGTCCGGGCACTCGGCGTTGGTCTGGTTGCTGCCGGAGCACACCTACTTTATTATGGCGGCGTGCTCCCGAAGAACGACTGACAAGTTTGGGGGTTCCGGGTCGAATC
>JAQCNR010000412.1 GCA_028274925.1 Halovenus sp. | reverse complement strand
GGATTCGCCACCGAGCATTGACTTCGCAGAACTGAGGAGCCCATCACGACTCGTTTCGGTTTCGACTGAGATGGTTGGAGAGTGGCCGACCATTGCGCCTGGTTCGGCAACGATCGACTCTCCGTGGTCTAGTGTTACTTTCAGATGCGTGTACGACGGTTGGTGTGAAAACTCGTATTCCATTGGTCTGTGGTTGGGTTACGATGTTCGGTGTATCTATTCGCCTGTTTCGTGGGGAGTGTCTCGCCATCGGAGGAGGCTGTACGTCGCAACAATCATCACAATCCCAATTCCCGCGATGTGCTTTTTGTTGGGTTTCATTGCGTTAGATGCATTGTGCAGACAAATAATAAAACGGAAGCCGCTGTTCCAAGCCCAGAAACGCTCATTGTGGTGTGTCGAATCTTGGCTGGGAAGCTAAGAGACCTGGGGTGGGCTCACTATGCCACCCGCTCAGTATGTATGTCTGTTAAATAGAAGCTTCTGGCTCACCAGCTGAGGATGCATCAGAGACCGTAATTGTGACAGTGGTGCCTTCTGCCGTGTCGAAGGAGACGGTACCGCCGAGTGTACGTGCGGCCCAGCTAAGTTGCCACAGTCCCAGTCCAGTTCCGTGTTGTAGCGCTGTCTCGGTCCCGGTTTCGAGCGCAGACAGTTCCGAATCAGGAATTCCTGGACCGTCATCGGCGACCAGAATCTCACATCCGTCAGGAGTTTGCTGGAGAGAGATATTCACGTTCGTGGCGTGTGTGACCGCATTGTCGACAGCGCTTTCTACAGCCGCTTCAAGGGCGGCGCGGTCGGTCGTTATCATCAACGAGTCAGGCGCTTCGACTGCAACTTGGGAGTTGTCGGCAACAGTGTCGCGGAGCAGTTCGGCAACATCAACAGCAACGTTTTCACGCGTCTCTGAGAGTAGTCGATCAATTGTCCGTGCGCGGTCACTCATACGTGCGATGCGATCGGTGGTCTCAGCTGCGACGTCCGCGTGGTCGTCGTCAATGGCTTCAAGATGAGCGTTGACGACATCAAGCTGATTACGTAGATTATGCCGCAGTACTCTGTTAAGGACTGCGAGTCGTTCTTTTCGAAGTTCCCGCTCAGTCACTTCCCGGAGGCTGATCACGGTCCCCAGCTGCTGGTCGTGGTGGTCAACCACCGTCGACACCTGCGAGTCATACTTTGCTGACGCATTCTCACCGTCGAATTCGATCGTCTCAGTTGCTCGCAGGCGGTCCACACTCTTTCCAAGCATATCTTCGACAGTAATGGTACCGGTGGACGGGTCGGGGCCGTCCGAAGCAGTTCGCGCACTCTCATTTGCTCGCACCACCCGGTGCTCGTCATCCGCGACTATTATCAAGTCGTCCGTCTCGTTGACGACATCTCGTTCCCCGACGACGCCAACTGCGGGAGATTTCTCGAACGCATCAAACCAGAATACTGCGAGTCCGAAGCCACACACCGCGCCGAGAGAGCCAAGCACGTAGGCCGCCCCTCCTGCCGCTTGACCAAGTCGAGCGATATACGGGATATTACTCCAGAACAGCCACATTGCCGCTGGTGCCACAGCAAAGGCAATTCCTTGCCATACTGTTATGTGGTCATACCGGCGTGTCGCTCGCACCAACAGCACGATCCCAGCCACAGCCAGCGTCACTGCGTAATAACGGATAGTAATTCCAACGAACCCGAGAACCTCCGTTGGCACTACTGAGACTCCGATGAGGATACCCTGTAGAATAAAGCCAAGAAGCGGAAACGCGATCAGCGCACCCGTTTCGAGCGAGAGCGGGACGAACCGCCCCGTGTACTGAAGGGCAAACAGAGCCCACAAAGCGGCGGGGAGGATCCAGACAAGCGCTAGCCACCTCCCGACCACGCCTGTGAAGTCAGTTACCGGAATGATTCCGGTGAGGATGCCGCCACTAACGAGTCCAAGGCTGACTCCGACCAGCGTAGTGTACCCTGTGAGCCACGCAGCCCCTGGTTCGCTGTATCGGTAAGCGACTGTCGCACCGATAGCCAAAATAGCCGCTGCGCTCCCGGTGCAGATGGCTGCGGCAATTCCAACGATCATGAAGCATCATACAATTTCACCGGATAATAATCTGAAGCATTATAATCCAAGAAAAGTTGTATTGGCTGGCTCACTGTGCCACCATCCCGACAAGATTCTATAAACGAATTGTGCTCTGTATGCAACAGCGGCGGTAGCTCAGTACCGCTTGGTTACAATGCCTGATCAGCCCTGATATCGGCGACATAGTTTGCTACCCACCCACCAATTCGACCGGATATTAGGCCGAATACCGGCGAGATACACAGAAGCATCACCACGGCAATGAGGAATAACACAATCATATTAAGAGACCACATCACGGTCGCACCCTCTGTAAAGATAAATACAGTTACTGTAATTATGCCGCCAAGGAACCCAGCACGAAGTCCAGCAGCACTCGGGTCTACCGACCACCCACCTGCGACCGCTCCTGCGATTGTGGGTCCGACTAACAGTACCCCACCACCGATGGTCAGCTCAGAGTTCGGAAGCCAGTTTAACACGACAGTGGCGGGTAATGCAGCTATTGTTCCGAGAATCGCAATACGCCAGACGTGAGGAACTCGCTGATCTTGGATATTCGGGTGCATACGCTATGTCGTATCCACTTAGTTAGGCATCTAGTGCTAAAACCTCCCTTCGCGTTTGCTCAGTCTGCAACTGGCACCTTCCTATCTCGATTCAGCGAGAGAGTCCTTTGCTTCAGAGCGGATGACTCCGACAAAGATTATGAAAGTTGACCAGTCATCTGTGCCAGCGTTTCTGGCGAGGAGATTCCCCGTGTCTCTTTTTTTAGTCTCCTCACGCACAATTAATTGTAAAATTTGATGCCAGAGAGCTTCAGATACCTACTATTCAATAATCAATGCTTGGCCGCTGCCGAGCAGTGGGCAGAATTAATTGCTCTTGATCTCCAGAGACAAACAGGTTTACTGAACTATGTGGACAGTCTGTGGCGCCGAACTTTGCTCAACGGGCACCGACACTTGCCCTGTCTACACAGGAGTACAAGCCGCCTCGGTGGACCGTCATGATAGAAATAACGAATTTATTGACGGGCCTTGTTGATGCGGGGGCGGCCGTATTGCTGTGTTGGGTTTCATGGACTGTGTTTCAGTCTCGAGATCGCCCGAATTTCAAGTCGTTTCTCAGTGTGGTCCTGGCTCTCACTGCTTGGGCACTATTTACGTTTACTGGGGGAGTCTCACAGGGGCTATCAGCCGGGCTGTTAGCCGGAGCATCTGATCTTGGGCGGTTTTTGTAGCGATTCTCATTCCTGGACTCTGGGCAAACTACGTCTTTTCGTATACTGGGAAAGGGCGTGAACTGACGGGCCGGCGACTCGCAGTACTCGGTGGCCTCGTTGTTCCGCCGGCCGGGGTGATTTTGTTCTTTCTCACAACTGCACGGGAGCCGGCTGCCGTCGGTGCTTTCGTCGTTGTAGCAATACTGGAAGTATTGTTGATTGCCGGGTTGGTAGTGTACTCGACATATCGGTTTGTCTCACGTGGCTGGGGCCACCCGCGTATTCCCACTGTACAACTCGTGTTAGTATGGGTAGGCGTTGGAGCGCCGTATCTCGCCAGTCCGATAGACGTACCCGAAATCAGGTCGGTCACTGTTGGATTCACTGTGTCTGGCTTTTGTCTTGCCGTTGCTATCGACCGGTATCCCGTGATGACGACACTCCCCGAGGCGGACTATGTTACCCGGACACGTGTCATCGAGGCGCTACAGGAGGTCGTTGTCGTTCTTGACATGGACGACCACATTATCGATGTTAACGAAGCGGCCGCGCAGACGTTTGGCCAATCTCCCAAGTCGATGATTGGGAAGCCAGTCTCTGTCGTCGCTGAAGAGCTCTCTAAACGAAACCTTTCAGCACGCGCAACTGGAAATGTGACACTCCAGACGGCCAACGGACGGCGTCAGTTCCGGTTCAGTGTCTCTATCGTCAAGGAAGCGAATAACGCGGTAAACAGCGAGATAACGCCGGTAGCCAGAACAGTGCTGTTGCGTGACATTACCGACGTACAGACGAAAGAACAGCGACTGTCGGTGCTCAATCGACTGCTTAGACACAACGTCCGGAACAAATTGGATGTGATTATGGCACATGCCGAAGCGGTTGAAGACGAACACCACCAGACAATCCGTGGAACTGCGAAGGAACTCGCTGACCAAACGCAGAAGGTCAGAGGCGCCGAGGAGAGCATGTCGAAACTCACAGAACCCACATCAGTCGATTTGACGACGGTTGTGCGCGACATCGTTCAGACATACCGACAGGAATATCCGGACAGTGACATGTCAATTTCTGCTCCGGATGAAGTGGTCGTGACTACCCACAAGACGGTGTTTCCCCGAATACTCGAAGAACTCGTCGACAATGCAGTCACGCACAACGATGCGTCAGACCCACAGGTAGAGGTTACTGTTCAAAAAGAGACAACGGAGAGCGCGACCGTCTCCGTTGCCGATACCGGCCCGGGCATTCCCGACCGGGAGCAGCAAATTCTGACAGAAGAGGGCAAGACGCAGAGCAAGCACAGCCTCGGTGTCGGCCTCTGGTTCGTCAAATGGGCAGTTCAGCGTCTCGGCGGGGAGTTAGGGCTCAACGAAAATAATCCATCGGGAACTGTTGTGACTGTCCGCCTTTACCAGTTGGACTGAGATGTAGGGGGCTGGCTGTTCTCGAAGGGGCGGAGGGAATTGCAACTGCCTCCCCTCCCGCTGAGTGAAAAAGCTCTCTGCCTGCCACCGCTGTTTAAACAACGTACAGGACTATGTAGCCGCCGATAACTGCGACGACAGTCCAAAAAAGATACTGTACTAATTGTTTCTTTTGCTCGGTACTGGCCTCATCATTTGACATGTTTTGGTATTCGTGTAAACCGTAGTTAATCTGCCGAAGTGTTGCTGAGTATGAAACGCCGAATGAGAGTTTGTTATGCGTGAGTACGTGGGATGTTGTAGAGGTAGTACCCTCTATGTCCCCGCCTTCGAATCACGATAGCAGCGATAGACAGACAACGCAGAGTCGACGCCGATTTTTAGTTGGCATCGGCGCTGCAACAGCAGCACTGGCTGGTTGTGCGAGTAGTGACGATTCCGATGACGACGAACCGGCTGACGATTCCGATACGGACTCATTCGACCCGGCGAGTGACCTCTCGTACGGACAGTGGTTGACGACGGCTGCAGACGGAATGATATTCGCCTACGCTAATCTCGAAGCCGTACCTACAAACGACGAATCCAGCGGGTCGCTTGATGAGTCACTTGACGACCCACTAGCGACATATCCGCTTGTGATGAGTCAGACAATCGTTGGGCTCGGTCAGCTTCGGCTTTCGTTTGCTGGGCTCACGCAGGCGGTTACTCCCGAAGCAGAGTCCGAGTCGACGGTAAACGAAATTGTCGTTATCAATCAGACCACTGTTGCACAAGGAACATTTGCGACCGACAGACTGGATGAATTGTTGACTGAGCAGACGGACGAGACGTGGGGTATTGGATACGAACAGACCCAAACACTCAATGGCTACGACCAGTACGAGCCTGCAGAAGTACCTGACTCGTTCAGTAGCGAGCCACCCGTAATAGCAGTTGCTGATGACTCAGTGGTTGCCAGTGCAAGCGTTGAACAACTGGAGCGGATGGTTACTGCGGGAGATGACGGACAGCCACGAATCTACGAAACGAATGACACCGTGGCCCAGTTGCTCGAACAGGCCGGTTCCGGTGACCTTGTCGTCGGTGAGATTGGCACACTGCCAGATGACGCATTCAATGGTGAGGAGATGCTCGAAACGGATCCGCAGTTTGAGCCACAATCCGGCGAGGATGTCGTTGCAGCGGTTGACTTCGGCGACGACGGCGAGACGGTTGAAGCGCAGTTCGCACTGGCTGCCGAAGAGATCGACGAGAGTCGGAAAGAAACAGTCGAAACGACGTTCGGAACAGCAGCCGTCGATGACTCAGTCTCGATCGACGTGAGCGATAGTCGTATCACTGCAAGTGGTACCTACAGCATCGAGAGCTTGGGCTTGACTGGTGGTGACGGTTCCGGGCAGGAAGAACTCTCACAGGCAGAAGCTGCAGAATTAGTGTCTCCGGAGTCACTGGCGTTCCAGTACGAGCCACAGCCCGACCAACAGTTCGGAGAGCTCTGGGTCGAAGTCACAGAAGAAACCGACGCGGCAGCGCTCCGGATTGAGGCCGAGTCGGGCGGATACAACGAATTCCGGCCACAGGACCGGTCCGTCAGCGCACGTGATAGTATTGCGGTCCAAGTCGATCCGGACGGAGATTCGGTGACCGTGTTTGTGATCGACGATGAAGGTGCAGTTGGCGAACTCACGACGCAGTCTGTCCCCACAGAATCGCTGTCTGAGACGGCGGCCAACCAGGCAGTTCCGACAGATGCGCTCTCGTTCAACTACGAGTCGCCTGATGCTGGTGATTTTGGCTCTCTCACCATTGAAGTGGTCGCCAACATCGAGGCTGAGACACTGGTCGCACAACCGCAGGAAGCACCCGGGGCATTCGCTGACCGCGTTGGTTCAATAGGAACAGGGGAGTCAGTTGAGGTCGGTACGACCCTTGAAACTGCCGTCGAACCAGGAGGTGACGAGGTCATCGTATACGCGACTGTCGACAACGCGACCGGTGAGGTTGCACGCTGGCAGGGACCCGACTGACCGCCTCACATCTCTGAAGCCGTGGAAATATCACGTTCCGAAACTCATTATGCTGACTCTGGATAAGAGAATATCTTGAACTACATGGATTGACAACAGCAGATAATTTCAGCTGTGTCAGCCGAACTGAGTCCGGAAATAGGATCCGGTATCCACTTGCTGAATTTTTGAGTCTTGTTGGTGTCTTTCCAATTCTGCGGCACCCAACAATTGCGAACGATCAGATGTTGGCTTATCAAAAGCGTTCACTTCAGCGAGGAACCATGTGCGGTGGTGGGGAATCTCTGTAGCAGGCCGGAAAGGACACCAATACAGAGAGTCGCGGCTGTGAGCCACAAGAGTACTGCAACGCCGAATGCACCGACTTCGAAACAGACGGTTCCGAGTAGTCCATCTGTCGCGACCAACGTGGCCGGATACAGCACAGTATGGGTCCGGGTGGTCATCGATATTCTTCGGTGTCAATCACAGCATCAGCAGATATCGTGATCCATTCGGTCGGTGGGACGGAACGCTCAGGCGCAGGACGGTCACGAACTAGCGTGACCGTTCCTGCTTCCTCGTTCACCAGCATCTTGACCTCTTGTGCTCTCGACGCTGGAATTGTTCGTACTGAGGACATCGTATATAGTACATCGTCGCCAAATCCCCTGTAAGGCTACTCTAGCTATACTGGACCAGAGCGTGGGAGATACTAGCTATACAGAGTATCGAAAACCACGGTTGCTCTATCTTAATCCCCGTGAGCACAGCCTAGGTCACACTTTGCTGTAATTGAACACATTGTGTCGGTTTTGCTCGTGCTCGATGATGACCGAATAGTTCGGCTTGAGTTGTGGTAAATGACTACTCTGCGGTGCGGTTCATTGCTCAACTAATTTGTGTTCTCAGCTACAGTAATACAACAGATAGATGAGTTTGAGCCAGTCTCCGCACTCTACGCGAGTGCTGTATCTCGATGCGGATGAGGAGGCCGCTGCTCAGATTGAACGCAACCTGGCTGCGGAGAGTTGGTGTGACAGCGTAGTCAGCCAAACGGACCCAGCGACTGCTCTTGAGCAACTCGACGACCTGCAGCCGTCGTGTGTGGTCGTCAGCGATAATCTGCAGTCGACGGATTGTGTAGCGCTCACCAAGGAAATTCGAAGTGAGTACCCCGACCTACCGCTCGTGCTGTTCGCCGATGACGGCAGCGAAGCACTCGCGAGCCGAGCTATTTCTGCCGGTGTGACCGAGTATGTGCGAGCAACAGGCGATACAGAACATCAAGCACTGGTAGAGCGTTTAGAAAACCTCCTCGACACAGCAGACCCATCGACAGCAGCTCAGCACGGCCGAGACTGGGTGGAGGAGTTTCTCGAACTCTTTCCAAGAGTGGTCTTCAAGATTGACGCAAACGGAACATACACCGACTTGCTCAGCGGAGACGAGGAGTCATTGCTTTAGGATGAGGCGGCAGAACTACTTGGAAAGCGATTCGAAGAAGTGTTGCCTGCCGAGACAGCACAGCGGTTTCACGAGGTCGTCCGCACAGTTCTCGACAGCGGTGAGCGAGAACGACTCGAGTATCAACTTGACGTACAGGCTGGACAGCGGTGGTTCGAGGCACAGGTTGGGCCAGCAGACACAACAGACGACCCTGCAACCGTCTTTTGGGTCGCCAGAGATATTACCGAGCGAAAGCGCCGAAAACAGGAGTACGAGCAAATATACAACAGCGTCAACGACGCAATCGCGGTCTTTCACCCGGAAACCGCCGAGATACTCGACGTGAACACTGCATACTACGACATGGTCGGGTACGACAGCCTCGACCGGATTCAACAGCTTGGTATCGACGGCCTGAGTGCTACTGATGAGGGATATACTGAGGAACGGGGACGAGAGATTATTCGGTCAGTGTCACGGAAAGGTGAACCCGAAACGGTCGAATGGCAGATCGAGCGACAGAGTGGCGAGCGGATTTGGGCTGAGGTCACCATAACAACGGCAGACATCAACGGCGCTAACCGAGTGTTGACTATTCAGCGTGACATCACTGAGCGCAAGCGACGCGAACGCGAGTACGAACAGATCTTCAATAGCGTCACCGACGCAATTGCGGTCCACGACCCCGAAACGTACGAGATTCTCGAAACAAATCGAACGATGTGTGAGTTAACGGGATATGACGAGGAAACACTCACCAGTATGGGTGCAGAAGACTTGATTCGTCTATTGAGGATGTGTCGGTAATGATATCTCAAAGAATTCCAGACTGGTAGACTGCCTGCGGCACCGATATACTTTTCACAATATGCAATTAATTGCACAATATGCAAAAACAGACGAAGGTGCTCCTCGATTTCCCGTTTCCGGATGAGCGAATCTTCCGGTATCAGGCGATGCAGGACATTCTCCACCACCTTGCGAACAATCCTCTCGAAGAGTTCACACAGCAGGAACTCGCGTCGATTACGGGCGCGGACGTATCATCAATTTCGCGTTCAGTCGAACTCCTCGAAAAGTTAGGCGTGATCGCGGTGAGTGAGCAGCGTCCTGCTCGCATTACAATCGACATGGATCATTTTCAACGATCAGACCCTGTGTTCATGATTTCCCAGTCTGAATTCCGCAAGCCAGTCCAGGCCTATCTCGACGAACTTGAGACACGTATTCAGAAGAGCGAGGAACTCGACGAACTCGTCGGGGTCGTTCTCTTTGGGAGCGTCGCTCGCGGAACAGCAGACCGCCGCAGTGACATCGACCTCCTCGTCATCGTTGACGGAGACCTCACCTACGGACGGCGTATTTGTACGTCCCTCGCACGTGATATTGAGGAGGAATCGTTCGACGGCCACCGGTACGAGTTCGAGGTTCTTGTCGAAACGCCGGACACTGCTGTCTCCCACGGAGGAGACCTGAAAGAGATATTCGACGAAGGGCTAGTACTCAACCATTCTGACCACCTACAGGAGCTACGTCAGGACATCTACGCAGCAGGAGGGGCTGCGTAGCAATGCCGATCAATCACGACGATATTGAACCGGAACTGTCGAACGCACAGGATTCGTTCCGTCGCGGTGGGCAAACGGCCGAGGAGGGATTAGATGTCTCGAGTGCTGACCTCGTCCAACTTCGGAAGGCGTGTCGGCTTCTCTCTGGGGCAGAACGATTGCTCGAAGACGGCTATTATACGCTCACGATCGAAGCTGCCTTCACGTCAATCGAACGAACGTTGCTCTTCTGGTTGATTACAGAGGGGCATCACGATTCATCTCAGCCGCCCCAATCACACACGACCGCGATCAATCGAAGCGCCGAAGTCGGATTCATCACTGACGATGTGGCGACGGATCTCGAAGATCTTTGGAACGAAAACCGTGCACAGACGTACTACCAAGATGGGATGGCCACGGACGAACGAGCGAATGCGATGGTCGCGCTCGCCGACGAGACCCATTCACAGATCATCAATCTCGTCGGACAATCTCACGAATGTATCTGTGAGTGATAGCAGCAAAAAGACGGCACGGAGATAGGGAATCAGCTACTGACCGATGCGACCAGAGTATCGTATTATAACCGGTCTATGTAATCTCGCCGTTGCTCCATTTTCTCTTTCTCGTCTCGCACATTATCACCGCCAGTCAAATTCGGCGATCGGACTTTGGCGTGCAAATCTTCGGGCGCACCGCCGATGGATTCAATCCACCGGATGAACACACGAAGCGTATCCATCTGGGTCTTTTCGGTGGCAGGTGCGAGATCGCCCTCGTCACGTCGCCACAGCCGATACTCGTGCAGTTGCCGTCCGGTCAGCCCATTCAGGTTTGTGATCTCCTGCTCGTCACACCACCGGACGAAGTGACCTAGTCGAGAGCGGTGCGAGTGGATCGTCGCTTCGGTGACGTTGTTCTCCCTGTCGGCTAGGTACAGTTCGAGCGCAGTTTCCGGGTCGATTGGTTCGAGACCCATGGCTCTGTAGGTGCGAATTCGTAGCTCAGAACCACCGATTTCAGACGCCCGAGTTCAACCGGTTCAGAGCCAACAAGGGACTTCCTTCACCGGCTGAACGCAAGCCTGCAGCGCCCATAGCCTACAAAAATAACCGCCCGATGACGGAGCAGTTAGTGGTCGAACCGCCATACTGGTGCGTTCGTTCGAGAGCGAATTACGAGACGACTTCGTATGCGGACTGGAGTGCAGTGCAAGAGAGAGCAGTCAGATTCAGCGCCACGGTTCGGGTGGTCACTCGGCAACTGGCCCGTCCGTGGTTTGAGTCGGTTGGTCGGGTATCCGCTGGCGGTGTTTCACCAGCCCGAGGACAACTGCTCCAACTCCGAGCACAAAGATGGCGAAGTTGAGAATACCACCGACGATCGGAATTTGCCCGAGGAGTACGGCAAGTAGCAACCCGACGAGGAGCCCTGCCCACTTGTTGTCAATGTCGACGAACGAGAGCAACCAGCGCCCGACGGCAAAGCGACCGTAGACGAGTCCAGTCCACGCAAAGACGAGGAAGATGAGGAGTCCAACGAGCGAAACTGGAATTCCGATGATTGTGATGGCGATGACGACGAGTAAGATTGGGACGGCGATGCACGTCCCAACTCCGATAAGACCGGAGGTGAGCGGGTCATTCTCCACATGGTCAGCGACACGAGTGGAGAATCTCGGAAACAGTCCGAGCAGCGCCACACCAAACAGGAGATTGAGCAGGAAGGCGTTGATGATGAAAATCCAGTTCGCCACAGGCTGGACATCCGTGGCTAGATTTCCACCGAGCGTCCGGTCTCGGGTGACCTCACCCGCGACAGCGTCGCGGTTCCCCTCCAGTGACCCGTCGTAGGTCAGCGAGCCACCAATCGACGCCTGCTCACCCAGTCGAATCGTGTCGGCGCCCACCCGAGCGTCACCCTGAATGGTTCCGTCGATGCGAACGTCTCCGGCCCCAACCTCGAAGTCGCCGTTGACAACACCTGTGTCGGTGAGCAGGACTGACCCCGCTCCTGTCGAGACAGAGCCTTCGACTGTTCCTGCGAGGCGGATATTCCCTGCAGCAGTCTCAAGATCACCCTCGACGACCCCGCCATCCCTGATGACCACGTTGCCGGCGACACCCGACACGTCACCGGTGACTCAACCCTCGACAATGATCGTTCCGTACACCCCGCTGACGCTGGAGACAGTCTCTCCGCTCTCGACAACGGTGGTGCCGCTGACGCCACTCTGGGCAGCGCCGACGCCGGTGAACAGCGTCAACACGACAATCACCACGAAGAGACCGGCGAGGAGCCTGTGCCGCGTGTTTCTGTCGATCATGGTTACAGGTACCACGGTATCTCGAATAAGTATAGGGTGCGTTCCAAGCAGAGTGCCAACCCACAAGGAGGCACGCAAGCGGGACGCCTCTACTCGTCTCTGACCGAGGCACAGTTCTCCCGGTCGGGTGTCGATGACATGATGCCGGGTATGAACAGGTAGTCAGTCAGTTTATTACTGGTATTTGAGGATAACCACTATGGACGCACGAGTAGTACTGAGTGCGATTGGCGCAGGAGTGACAACGTTTTTTGTCGCCGTTTCGGTTATCGAGGTCATAGACACAGCGTTTTCGGCGGTTGTCGGTCTCCCCGCTGGGTTGCTTGCGGGAATGAAAGGAACAGTCGTCGTCGAGTAACACGAGACTGCGCGTCAGCCGAGATATCGTTCCAGCCCGTCAGTAAGTGAGACGTTCGGGTCGTAATCCAACTGCTCACGGGCCTTGGAGATATCCGCGTTGCTGTGGCGGATATCGCCCGGACGCGGGTCAGTATGGATTACGTCTGCTGCTGGGTCGACGTGGTCGCGGATTGTCTCTGCGACGTTCTGTATGGTCGTCGTGGACCCGGTGCCAATATTGAACGCCTCGCCGGTCGCGTCAGTAGTCGCCGCCAGCAGGTTCGCCTGCACCACGTCTGCAACGTTGACGAAATCGCGCGTCTGTTCACCGTCGCCGTGGACTGTCAGCGGGCCGCCGTCACGGGCCTGGGTAGCGAAGGCAGTGATTGCCCCGGCGTAATCACCGGCCGACTGGCGGGGGCCGTAGACGTTGAAATACCGGAGCGCAACCGTCGGCAGGTCGTAGAGGTCGGCGTATAGCCGACAGTAGTGGTCCCCGGAGAGCTTTTCCAGCCCGTACGGTGAGGATGGCTGCTTCGGGTCTGTCTCGGAGACTGGGAGTGACTCGGGCGCGCCGTAGATAGCGGCGCTGGACGCGAAAACGAAGCGTGCGTCCTCTCGGCGTGCGGTTTCGAGCATAGTCAGCGTCCCGTTCGCGTTGACTGCGTTGCTCGTCGTCGGGTCCTCGACAGACTGGTCAACGCTGACGATTGCTGCCTCGTGGAAGATGATATCGACGCCGTCAGCGGCGTCGGCCACTGCCGCCTCGTCGCGGATATCGCCCTCGATGACCGTCGCGCCGTCGGGACAGTTTTCCCGCTTGCCGCTGCTGAAGTTGTCGAAAATCAGGACCTCGTTGTCCGCACACAGCGCCGCTGCGATGTGGCTCCCGATGAAGCCCGCACCGCCGACCACGAGGATTCGTTGCCCCGTAATGTTCGGTCTCATGGTGGCTGGTTGTGCGCAGAGCGTAAAGACAGGTCGGGTATCTGTTCAGTCAGGCCGTGGTACATGCCACCACGGCGCGCGAGCGAACTGTACCAGAAAGCCCACACCGAACCCGATCGAGAGCAGACCGGCGACGAGGAACCCCTGTGTCACCTCGAGTTGGCTGGCAAAATCGAGGAAACCGATGAAGTCGTCGTACGGATAGGGTGGTAGCAGCGGCCAGAGCAGGAAGGTGAACTCCTCGACACGCCAGTAATACAGTGCGACGTACGTGTCTCCGAAGAGATGGCTGGCGTAGCCAACTCCGAACGCAACCCCGACTTCGGGATGGTTGCGGTTGTAATTTTGCACAACTTCGAGTGTTGCCTTCGAGAGAAAATGTATCTATGTAGTGGTCGGGACTCCACCAGAACCGCCGGCATCCGGAGAGTAAAGTAGCTCCTGCGTTGATGGGCGTGCGTGGGACTCGACGGAGATCGGTTGCTGTCGGTCTGGAAGCGAGTCGGCGCGCTGTCGTGGCCGGTGATGGTCGAGCAAACCTCCCGGACACTGATGCGGACGACAGACGTGTTCGTGACGGCGCTGTTCTCACCGCTGGCGGTCGCGGCGGTCGGCCTAGCAGACCTGTACGCTCGCGTTCCGCTCCGGGTCGGTCTGGGTCTCGGTGCTGGTGCAATCGCGCTATCGAGCCAAGAGACCGGACGCGGCGCGACGGATATCCGGGACGAAGCGATTACGCAGGCACTCGTCCTCGGTGCGATTCTCGGGGTGCCGATGGTCGCGTTCGGACTGACCGTTGGCGAGGAAGCCATCGGCGTCCTCGGAATTTTCACCGATGACAGCAACATGGCCGAGGTTGCGTCGCTTGGGGGGACCTACCTGGCGATCATCTTCGCGACATCACCAGCACGGCACGTGGCCCTGATTGGCGCACGGGCACTCCAGGGCACCGGCGACACCCGGACGCCGATGTACGTCAATCTCGTTTCGAACGGCCTGAACATCGGCCTCTCGCTCGTGTTGGGGTTGGGACTGTTCGGCGCGCCCCGTCTGGAGATTATCGGCGTTGGCCTCGCGACGGCGATTGGGAACGTCTTCACTGCAACCGTATTTGTGGTGTTGCTAGCGACGGAGTACACGACTGCTGGCTACGTCCGCCCACAGCGGTTCGTAATCGCAAAGCAGTTGCTCGTCGTCTCTGCGCCGAAAGTCGCCGAGGGACTGTTCGCAACGCTCGTCGAGTTTCCATTCAATGCCCTTCTGCTTGCCTTCGGCGCGGAGGTCAACGCCGCCTACCAGATTGGACGGCGGGTCTACCAGCAGGTTACCAGCCCTCTCGCGAGGGGGTTTCGGACTGGGGCGAGCATCGTCGTCGGGCAGGCGCTGGGTGACGGTGACGCCGAACGCGCCCGGTTCGAGGGGTGGGCGACTGCGCTGCTCGGCCTCCTGACTGTCGGGACAATTGGGCTCGTGCTCGCGGCCTTTGCCGAACCGATTGTCCGACTGTTCACTGACGACCCAGAGACGGTCACCCCAGCGATTGGCTTTGCGACGGTGTACGGGCTCACTGCTCCCGTTACTGTGCTGTTCGTGTTACTCGCTGGCGCGCTACAGGGTGGCAGCGATACGATGACGCCACTGATTGCACGAGCGACGGGACTGCTTGGCTTCTATCTGGGACTCTCCTACGTCACCGCCGTCGTCCTCGGCTGGGGCGTCACGGGCTTTTACGCTGGAATCTTCGGCTACTACACCTGGTCGTTGCTCGTGGTTGCGGCTGGCTTCCGGTACGGCAGCTGGGCCGACCGCGCAGCCGAGATGATGGCCGAGCGTGCCAGCACTCCCGACAGAGAAGCAGGCGACTGAGAGTGACTGTGTGTCCCGCTAGTAGCGACCCCCGGGACTACGACCACAGTTGACCCTCTCTTGATACAGCGAGAGAATCCCGCCGTTCAGGACTCCGTGACAGCGCTGGAACCGCCGTCGGTAGCTTCCAACAGCTCGAAAAAGTCCGTACAGGCGCTATTGAACGCTGTCGAGTTGTCCTGGTTCACCAGGTGCGCAGCGTCGATAAGCTCTCTATACTGTCCATTTGGAACGCTCTCGGCGAGAGTTCGGCCCTGTCGTTTGATCTGGCCGACCTCGTGGTCGCCGGCAACCACCAGCAGCGGCACCTCGACGTGAGAAATGTCAGGTGGGTCGTGTTCGTAGATAACCCGAAACAGCTTCGTGTACTCTGCGTTCGAGACGTTTCCCGCAGTGGCAATGGCCTCTTCGCGAACGTCCGAGTCGAGACTGAGCCATGTCCCGCCGTTGGTGGCCTGCATCGAGGCGAGTAGCGAACGAAACGTCGCCGCGGAGCCAATTGTCGAAACCATCTGCGAGACGCCCTGAACAGGCGAAAGAAACGGATTCAGGTCGGTTGGAAACGAAAGCGGCGTCATCGACTGAAATGGGCCGGCGATGACAGCGCCGCGGGCCTGTTCGGGGTGGCGGTCGAGAAAGGCTCTGGCGACCAGCCCGCCAACCGAGATTCCGACGAGAATCGGCTGGTCGATATCGAGTTCGAGCAACAGCGTTTCGAGGTCGTCAACGAACAACTCCACCGAGTACTGGGTCGTCTCCGTCGGGCCACTCTGTCCGTGCCCCCGGATGTCGTAGGTGATGACGTCATACTGCTCGGCAAAGTGCTCGACCTGGCTGGCCCAGACTGTCGAGTCTTGCCAGCCGCCGTGGATGAACACAATCGGTGGCCCGTTCCCCTGTCGCTCGTAGAACAGCGACCCCCCCTCGACCGAGACTGTTGGCATTCCACTCTAGTAGAAGCTTCCTAAGTAAATGTTCCCGCTTTCGCACTCGGTCGAGCGGCCGCTACCAGACGCGAAACCGCCGCTCAGAGCGCGAAAGGCATCTTTATCTCCTCAGCGCGCCTGTTATACCGTATGGCACAGAAAACATCACAACTGCTCGTCCCCCAGAGCGGCGGGACACTCGCGCGCCGGACCGCCAGCGGCGTGTTCGTCGCGGTGCTTGCACTGCTGTTCGCACAGGCGCTCGTCGACGCGGCGGCCATCGACGTTGGCGTGACCGGTGACGTGAATCCGTTCACCGCTGGTCCGCTCGTGTTGTCTGCGGTGTTCGCTGGCGTCGGTGCCACCGTCGCCTACGCGGCAGCAGTCCGATTCACCGCTCGGCCGGCCCGGACGTTCGTGGCCATTTCCGCGGCCGTCTTCGTCCTGATGCTTGGCCCCGTCTTCCTCGCGCCACCGACGGGGATTACGCTCGTCGGGCAGGCGATTCTGGTCGTGTATCACGCCCTCGTCGCCGTCCCGCTCGTGGCGTTCATCCTCGGCGTCGTCGAGTTCTGACCGTTCTTTTTCACCGCGACGTTTGGTACACTACAGGAGCAACGAGGCCACGGTC
>JAQCNR010000411.1 GCA_028274925.1 Halovenus sp. | reverse complement strand
GGCGCTACGGCGCGGACATGACGCTGATGGGCTGGGGGCCAAAATCTCACGGTGCCGGGACGTCGACGGGGATTGTCGACGAACTCGCCCACTCGCTGCCCTGTGACTTCCTCATCCTGCGCGACCGGGACCTGGACACCTCTCGCATCCTGCTCCCGACGGCGGGTGGCCCAGACTCGGACCTCGCAGCGGCGGTCGCTCGCGCGCTCGCCGACCAGAACGACGCCGAGATGGCACTGTACCACGTCGCCGACGACGAGCAGAAAGGCCAGGAGTTCCTGCGCTCGTGGGCTGTCGACCACAACCTCTCCGACGCTGAAATAAAGGTCGATACCGGCGACGTCCAGCGCGGGATTGCCAACGCGTCAAAGGAGGCTACCCTGCTGATCATCGGTGCGACGGAGAAGGGGCTGGTCTCACGACTCGTTCGTGGCTCGCTCGTCCTCGACGTGCTCGAAGAGGTGGAGTGTTCGGTCCTGCTCGCGGAGAAACGCCACAAACGGACACTGCGAGAGCGCCTGTTCGGCTCGAAGGAAGGTCCAGACTACGATACGACTGCCTCTGGCGACGCATCGACGCCGGAACTCGATGACGACTCGACGGACCAGTCTGCTGAGGAGTAACCACGTCCCGCAAACTGCCGCCAAACAACTCTCTGACGGTCTGGTCGACTGAGTTTATGATCTGCGTTCGTCCGCTACTGACCGTTCAACAGCCCCGCCCGCTGGCTCTGGTACGCAAGTCTTATGTACATCTCTGTGCATTAGTGTTCAGTAATGAACGATACAGATGGGCTCGCGCCGGCCGTCGAATCGATTCTGGCGACGGCACGAGAGCGCGGCGGTGGCGACGAACGGGTCAGTGTCGACCCGCGGTCGTTGCCGGCAGCCATTGCAGCGGCTGAAGCGGACGGCAGAGTGCCAGTCATCTCGGAAATCAAACCGACCTCGCCGACGACCGACGGCCAGCGCCACGACGACCCGGTCGAACTGGCCGAGCAGATGGTCGACGCTGGCGCAACAGCGCTGTCGGTGTTGACCGAACCCGAACACTTCGGTGGGTCAGTCGAGACGCTGGCGGCAGTTCGAGAGGCTGTCGATGTCCCCGTGTTGCGGAAGGACTTCATCCTCCACGAGGAGCAACTCGACACAATCGAAGCCGACAGCATCCTCCTGATTGCTCGCTTTGTCGACGACCTCGACGAACTCGTGACTGCGGCCCGCGAGCGCGGGTTTCAGGTACTCGTCGAAACGCACACTGCCCCGGAAGTCGAGGCTGCCCTCGACGCTGGCGCGGAGATTATCGGCGTCAACAACCGTGATTTGGCCCAGCTTGACGTCGACCTCTCGACGTTCGAGTCGGTGGCGTCAGGGGTGCCAGAGAGCGCGACGCTGATTGCTGAGAGCGGCATCTCGACGAGCGAGGATGTCTCGCGGATGCGAGCGGCTGGCGCGGACGCGCTGTTGATTGGCTCGGCGATTATGGACGGCGACGTATCGGAGAATACCCGAAGGCTAACGACCACAGAGACGGATGTGTAACCAATGAGCACTGATAGTAAATTTGGCGACTATGGTGGACAGTACGTGCCGGAGGCGTTGATGCCGGCAATCGAAGAACTGACAGACGCCTACGAACGGTACGTCCTCAACAACGAGGACGGCTTCATGGACGAGTTCCGCGACAGAATGCGGGACTTCGGCGGCCGACCGATGCCCCTACAGCGGGCCGACCAACTTTCGGCGCGATACGATACTGAGGTCTATCTCAAGCGAGAAGACCTGCTTCACGGCGGCGCACACAAGCTGAACAACGCCCTCGGCCAAGTACTACTGGCGAAGTACATGGGCAAGGAGCGAATCATCGCCGAGACGGGGGCGGGACAGCACGGCACCGCGACGGCGATGGCCGCTGCCCACCTCGACATTCCCTGCGAGATTTACATGGGTGAGACCGACATCGCCCGCCAGCGACCCAACGTCTTCCGGATGCGAACGAACGGCGCAGAGGTCAACCCTGTGACGACTGGCCGCGGAACGCTGAAGGAGGCTATCTCGGAGACGATGCGTGACTGGTCGCGCACCGTCGAGAACACGCACTACGTGATTGGCTCCATCGTCGGGCCCCACCCCTTCCCGTCGATGGTCCGGGACTTCCACTCGGTCATCTCCGAGGAGGCCCGCCAGCAGATCCAAGAGAAGACAGGGGACCTGCCCGACAGCGTGCTGGCCTGTGCTGGCGGTGGCTCGAACACGATGGGCATGTTCCATCACTTCATCGACGACGAGTCGGTCGACCTCTACGCCGTCGAGGCCGGCGGCTCCTCGCTGTCAGTCGACGAGGAGACGGGCGTCGCACCGAACTCCGCCTCGCTGTCGACCGGTAACGAGGGCGTGCTCCACGGCGCGCGAACGAAGATTCTGCAGGACAGCGACGGCCAGATTATGGAGTCACACTCCGTTTCTGCAGGCTTGGACTACGCCGGTGTCGGTCCGGAACTGGCCTACCTCGTCGACGAGGGCCGTGTCGAACCGGTCAACGTCGACGACGACAGCGCTCTGGAGGCGTTCCACCGCCTCTCACAGGACGAGGGTATCATCCCCGCCCTAGAGACGGCCCACGCCTTCGGCTACCTCGAACGCGTGGCGGGGCCCGCCACGGAGGGTCGAGCGGCGGAGTCGCGAGACGAGCACCACGACAGACTCGGCGACAGCGTCGTCATCAACGTCTCTGGCCGCGGCGACAAGGACCTCGAGACTGTCATCGAGGAGACGGGCAACCGTGACCTCGACAACGCGCCCGATATGAGCATCTTCCGCGAAATCGGTGGTGGGATGCTGTGAGCCTCGAGGCTGCCTTCGCCGACGAACCAGCGTTCGTGCCCTACATCGCCGCGGGCGACCCGAGCTATGAGGCTTCACTGGAGTACGTCGAGGCACTTGCTCGCGGCGGCGCGGACGCAATCGAACTCGGCCTGCCCTTCTCGGAGCCAATCGCCGAGGGAACGACGATTCAGGAAGCGATTGTCCGCGCGCTCGAAGGAGGGATGACACCACAGCGATATCTGGAGTTCGTCAGCGAAGTCGACGCGGACGTGCCGCTGGTCTGTATGACCTACTACAACCTCATCTACCAGTACGGCGAGAGCGACGGCCCGCGGTCGTTCGTCGAGGCCGCCGCCGAGGCCGGCATCGAGGGCTTCGTCGTTCCGGACCTGCCCGCCGAGGAGGCAGGCCCACTCCGGAACGCCTGTGACGAGTTCGGTCTTGACCTCGTCTTTATTGTCGCGCCGACAACGGAAGGCGAGCGATTGGAGACGATGAAAGCGCAGGTTTCGGGGTACGTCTACGTGCAGGCTCGACTCGGAACGACCGGCGCGCGCGACGACGTCTCTGACCACACCGAGCGGTCGCTGGCCCGGATTGCAGACTGGGACGTACCGAAAGCGGTCGGATTCGGCATCAAGACCGGCGAGCACGCAGAACGCATCGTTCGAGCGGGGGCAGACGGGATTATCGTCGGCTCCGCGCTGGTCGATATCGTCGCGGAGGGCCACGAGAACGGCGATTCGACGGCCACGGTGGCTGACCGGCTGGAAGAGAAAGCCCGCGAACTGAAGCAGGGTGCGCTGGCCGGCGCGGCCGTCGAACAGTAGCCGATACCGGAACTAACATAATCGCTTGTGCCAGAAGGTGACACGATGACCGCAGGGAAGTCCGCACGACTCGACCGCATCGGGACAGGTGGAAACCACCTGATCGTCCCGATGGACCACGGAATCACACTCGGCGCAGTCACAGGACTGGCCGACATCGAATCAACAATTGACGCCGTCACACGTGGCGGCGCGGACGCCGTGCTCACCCAGAAAGGCATCGCGCCGCGCGTTCACGAGCACAAAAACGACGCCGGCTATATTGTCCATCTCAACGGCTCGACGACGATTGGCCCCGACGAGCGAGACAAGCGCAAGACGGGCACCGTCAAGGACGCCATCCGGGCCGGTGCCGACGCCATCTCTCTGCATCTCAACGTCGGCAGCCAGTACGAACCGGACCAGATCACCCAACTCGCCGAACTGACCAGCGAAGCCGAGGAGTACGGGCTGCCAGTGCTGGCGATGACCTACGCCCGCGGCCACGATGTCCGTGACCAGAGCAACCCAGAAGGATACGCCGAGGACCTTGCCCACGCGACCCGACTCGGTGAGGAACTCGGCGCGGATATCATCAAAACGGGCTACTCGGGCAACCCCGAAACCTTCCAGCGAGTCGTCGACTCGACGCGACTACCGGTCGTGATTGCTGGCGGCTCGAAGGGCACTGATCTGGAAACGCTGTCGATGGTCCGCGGTGCAGTTGATGGCGGCGCTGCCGGCGTCTCGATGGGCCGGTCGATTTTCCAGCACGAACAGCCAGAAGCGATTACCGAAGCGATTGCGTCAGTCATCCACGACGGTGCCGACCCAGAAGAAGCCGCGCGTGCTGCCGGACTGAGCGAGTGATCACTCGTCGCCGCCTGCGGGCGGTGCGGTGGTCGGCGCGCTTGTCGTCTCCCGCTCGACGGACGCTGTCGTCACTTCGTATATCTGTTTTCCCGACACGACCAGCCCGGCGATTCCGAACGTAAAGACGAGGTCAGTGTAACTCGCGCCAAGTTGACCGACGAACAGATTCGTCAGGCCGAGTGACTGCTCGGAGATGGCAGACTGCAGAATCAACGCGCCCCAGCACAGCACGAAGAGATTCCGGAGTTTCACGTAGAGCAGTCGTCGCTTCCCGCCGACCGTCTTCGCTTCCCGCGTGATTGGTCCGATGAGGAAGTACGTGCCGCCGAGATAGGCCACGATTGTCGCGAGTGTCAGCACCGATTCGAGCGCACCGCCGTCTGGGAGCCACGACGCCAGCGCGAACCACGGCGTCAGCAGGAGAATCCCAGTCATCACGAGAAACCGCCGCCGTGAGAGCGAGAGAATCTCTCTGACGATTAGGCTCGACGCAACGAGGACGACCGAGTACCCGATGTGACGGACGACGGACTGCTCACGGCCGCCAGTCGTGACCGTCAGCCACTCCATTCCCATGCAGACGTAGGCAACAGCCATCGCCGCCGCTGGCACGGCACCAAGCGCAACCATCCGCCGCGTCGTGCCAGATTCTCGAAGCGCGAGCACGGCAAATATCGCGGCCCCACCAGCCAGCAGTGCTGCAGTCCCGAAATACATCACTGTCGCGGAGACGACCATTCCGTCGGCCATCAGTCGCTCACCTCGGCGTGTTCGACAGGGTCGGACTCCACGTCGAACGAAGCCATAATCGACCGGAGCTCGCGAGCCTCCTCGTCGAGTCCCTGTGCAGTCTGTGAGACCGTTTCCGTCGAGGCGGTCACCTCCTGGGCAGTCGCGGATACTTTCGTCGCCTCTTCGTTGGTCTGTTCGGAAATCTCCGCGACGGAATCGACGATCTGGGAGAGTTGTTGTGCGCTGTTGGCCTGTTCGTCCGATGTCTGTGTGATCTGCTGGATACTCGTGTCGACATCGTTGATGTCGCTGGCAATCGAGTCCAGTTTGCCCTCGACTTCCTTGATATCTGTCGCCGTGACACGCACTGACTCGTCGACAGCCTCGATGCCGTCGGCGGTCTCTTCGGCCCGCGCTCTGACTGTCTGCAGCGTCCCCTCGATATCCTCGACGGCTTCCATCGCCTCGCCAGCCAGCGTCTTGACCTGGTCGGCAACGACTGCGAACCCGTCGCCGTCGGCGTTGGCGCGTGCCGCTTCGATGTTGGCGTTCAGCGCGAGCATGTTGATCTGGTCGGCGATATCGTCGATTGTTGCGATGACTTCCTCGATCTGGTCGGCCTGTTCAACCAATTCCTCGACGGTCTGGACAACTGATTCGGTCTGCTCGACCGTTTCGTCCATCCGCGTTGCGGTCTCGTTGGCGGCGTTGCGGCCCTCGTTTGCCAGCGACGCGACGGCGTCGGACTGGCTGGCGATTTCGCTCGTCGTCGAGGCGACTTCCTCGGTTGTCGCCGACAGTTGGGTCACCTGGTCGGCTGCGTTTTTCAACTCGGCAGTCTGTGTCTCGGCTCCGTCGGCAATCTGCTGGATCGAATCGGCCACGTCGTTGCTTCCGCGCTTGATTTCCTGACTCGAATTTCCGAGGTCGCTCGATTGCTCGTCGACCGTCGAGGCGACGTGTTGGGCGCGAGCGACTGCTGCGCTGAGTTCTACGAGCATCTCGTTGAACGACTCGGCGATGGCCCGAATCGCGTCGTCGTCGGTCTCGACATCGAGTCGCTGGTTGAGGTCGCCCGCCGCGGCCGCCTCCATGGCCTCGGAGAATCGCTCGGCGATAGCCAGCAGTTGCTCGTTCTGGTTCTGTGCTTCCTGCTGGAGGCGCTCGGCCTCCTGTTTGGCTTGCTGGGCGCGCTCACGCTCGTCTTCGATCTCTGTGCGCGTCTCCTCCAGGTCGGTGACCATCGTCTCCAGTGAGTCGCGCATCGTTCCGATGCTGTCGTAGAGGTCGGCAATTTCGTCGGACCGGCTGGTCTCGACTTCGGTGTCGAACTCTCCGGCACCGATTGTCTCGGCGCGCTCGCTGAGTCGGCGCAACGACAGGGCAACGTTGCCGCCGAGCACGATTCCGACCAGCCCGAGGTTCAACAACAACAGCACCATCAATCCCGAAATGGCGGCGATTCCGCGCTGTGGGGCTGTCTCTGTTGGCCCGGTTGTCACGTGGACGCCGAAGATTGCCGCAATAACCAGTGTCAGCAGAAAGATTCCCGCGAGTGCAGTCGCGATTTTCAGGCTATACTGTGTTCGGACTCGGTCGATGACTGATGGAAATTGCATTGGTGGACACCTACTCGCCGACCGCCCCTTGTCGCGGTCGGCAGCGTTAGCCGTTATCTCCAGCAATGCTGTACAGTTTAAAAACGGTTGTGCGGCAGTATCGAATGTGAAACTGGGGCTCACGATTGTCGGGGAACGACACCCGCTCGCAGCCGCTGTGGCAGTGGCTGGTGCTACCCAGAAATTCCCAATTCGTTCACTGTGGGGGCCGCTGACGGACAGTTCGGCAGGTCGTTGCGGAATGCTTTTGGCCGCGCTGGCACATTCACACGCCAAGGATGGTCGGGAGTACGCAGCCATGACGATGGAAGACCGAATCAACGAACTCCGCGAGAAACGGGAGACGGCGCGCAAAGGCGGTGGTGATGACCGCATTGAGGCCCAACACGACAAGGGGAAACTCACCGCTCGCGAGCGCATCGATTACTTTCTCGACGACGGCAGTTTCACCGAATTCGACCAGTTCCGGACCCACCGGACCCACACCTTCGACATGCAAGAGAAGAGCTACCCCGGCGACGGGGTGGTGACGGGCTACGGTGATGTCAACGGTCGTACCGTGTTTGTCTTCGCACACGATTTCACTGTCCTCGGTGGCTCGCTGGGCGAAGTCTTCGCCGAGAAAGTCACGAAGGTAATGGACAAAGCAATGGAGACCGGTGCGCCAGTAATCGGACTGAACGACTCCGCTGGTGCGCGCATTCAGGAGGGGATCGACTCGCTCGCTGGCTACGCCGAGATTTTCCACCGCAACCAGCAAGCCAGCGGCTACATTCCACAGATTTCGGCAATCATGGGGCCGTGTGCCGGCGGTGCTGTCTACTCCCCGGCGATTACGGACTTCATCATGATGGTCGAGGACACCAGCCACATGTTCATTACCGGGCCGGATGTCATCGAGACGGTCACGGGCGAACAGGTCGGGTTCGACGAACTCGGTGGCGCGAATACGCACGCCTCCGAGTCGGGTGTTGCACAGTTCACTGCCGCCGACGAGAAGGAGGCACTCGACGACATTCGGTACCTCCTCTCGTATCTGCCACAGAACAACCTCGAAGACCCGCCGCGGCTGGAGCCGTGGGACGACCCAGAGCGCGAAGACGACGAACTTCGGAACATCGTCCCGGACCAGCCCCGGAAACCCTACGACATCGTCGACGTTATCGACAGCATCGCCGACGAGGGCTCGTTTTTCGAGGTGGCGGATTCGTTCGCTCGCAACATCGTCACCGGCTTTGGCCGCCTCGACGGCCACTCAGTCGGCATCGTTGCCAACCAACCTCGCGTCAACGCGGGCACGCTCGATATCAAGTCATCTCGGAAAGCAGCCCGCTTCGTCCGGTTCTGTGACGCCTTCAACATTCCAATTCTCACCTTCGTCGATGTGCCCGGCTTTATGCCCGGCACCGACCAGGAACACAACGGCATCATCGTCCACGGCGCGAAACTCTTGTATGCGTACTCCGAGGCGACAGTACCGCTGATGACCGTCATCACGCGGAAAGCCTACGGCGGTGCCTACGACGTGATGGCGTCGAAACACATCGGCGCAGATGTCAACTACGCGTGGCCGACGGCAGAAGTCGCAGTGATGGGGCCGAAAGGCGCGGTGAACGTGCTCTACAGCGACGAACTCGAGGCCGCCGACGACCCTGACGCTCGCCGGCAGGAACTCATCGACGAGTACCGCGACCAGTTCGCGAATCCCTACAGTGCGGCCGACCGTGGCTTCGTCGACGCGGTGATCGAACCGGAGAAGACTCGGCCGCAGTTGATCAGCGACCTGGAGATGCTGCGCTCGAAGCGCAAGTCACAACCGGAGAAGAAACACGGGAATATCCCACTTTGATAAAGGGGGCCCGAGTATGAGTGAGCAGATGTTATCGGTAGATATCGAGGGGCGACGACTACAACTGCCGGCGGACGCGAGTCCGTCGGAAGCCGCGGCCATCTCGGCGGCGATGGGGGCCCACATCAGGGACCAACAGGTAGCCGCAGCGACGGCCGCTGCCGCTGACGAGGATACGGACACTGACGACTGGGACGGCGAGCGATTCGCCTTCACCGGTCGTCTCGAAGCGGTGGGACTCGAGGCCGGGCGCGTTCCCCGGTCGGTTCCGACTGACCGCTGGAGTGCTGCCGGCCGAACTGACAGATACTAAGCTATGACAGGAGATACATTCGACAAGGTACTGGTCGCGAACCGTGGCGAAATCGCGGTTCGGGTCATGCGTGCGTGTGAAGATTGGGGAATCGACACCGTCGCCGTCTACAGCGAGGCGGACAAACACGCTGGCCACGTCCGGTACGCTGACGAGGCGTACAAGGTTGGCCCGGCGCGGGCGGCAGATTCCTATCTTGATCACGACGCGATTATCGACGCTGCCCGGCGCGCCGGGGTGGACGCCATCCATCCCGGCTACGGCTTTCTGGCAGAGAATGCCGTCTTCGCAGGGAAGGTACAGGACACCGAGGGAATCACGTGGGTCGGACCGTCCAGCGAGGGGATGGAACAACTCGGCGAGAAGACCAAAGCGCGGACAATTATGGACAAGGCGGGCGTCCCCATCGTTCCCGGGACGACTGACCCAGTCACCGATCCGGAAGAGGTCGAGGAATTCGGCGACGAGTACGGCTACCCGGTCGCGATCAAGGCTGAAGGTGGCGGTGGCGGCCGCGGGATGACGGTTGTCCGTGGCCCCGACGAAGTCGAGGACAAACTCGACACTGCCAAACGAGAGGGCGAAGCCTACTTCGACAACGATTCGGTCTATCTGGAGCGCTATCTCGAGAATCCGCGCCACGTCGAGGTTCAGATCGTCGCGGACCACCACGGCAACGTGCGGCATCTCGGCGAACGGGACTGTTCGCTCCAGCGGCGTCACCAGAAGGTCATCGAAGAAGGTCCCTCGCCTGCGCTCTCGGACGAACTTCGTGAGGAGATTGGTGAGGCCGCCCGGCAGGGGGTTCGTGACGCCGACTACGTCAATGCGGGGACCGTCGAGTTCCTCGTCGAGGAGGACACGGACCGTGACCCAGACGACCTGCTCGGCCCCGACACCGACTTCTATTTCCTCGAAGTCAACACCCGAATTCAGGTCGAACACTGTGTCACGGAGGAGATTACTGGCATCGACATCGTCAAGTGGCAACTGCGGATTGCACAGGGCGAGGAACTCTCGTTCTCGCAGGACGATGTCGATGTCGAGGGCCACGCCTTCGAGTTCCGGATCAACGCCGAGAACGCGGCCAACGAGTTCGCACCCGCGACTGGCGGGAGCCTCGACACGTACGACCCGCCGGGCGGTGTCGGTGTCCGGATGGACGACGCACTCCGGCAGGGTGACGATTTGGTCACAGATTACGACTCGATGGTCGCCAAACTCATCGTCAGCGGCGAAGACCGCACCGAGTCGATTGCCCGTGCCAAACGCGCCCT
>JAQCNR010000409.1 GCA_028274925.1 Halovenus sp. | reverse complement strand
AGATTCGCGAGAAAGGCTACGACTGTCGGGTGATTATGCTGACGGCAGTCGACCCGGGGCTGGATATCGTCGAGATGCCGTTCGACGACTATCTCTGCAAACCCGTCGAAAAGGACGACCTCGTCGCCGCAATCAACCAGCAGCTGCAGGTCCAGCGCTACGGCGACCAGCTCTCGGAGTATTACGAGGTCACCTCCAAGCTTGCGCTGTTAGAGTCCGAGCTTCCGCCACAGGAACGCGAGCAGAGCGACGAACTCGAACGACTCACCGAGCGGGCCGAGGAGCTTCAGGAAGAACTCGACGACGTCCTCGACGAGTTCGAGACGCTGGACGACGCCTTCCGGAGCATCGGTCGCCAACCGGGCTAACAGACGTAACGCTTTCTGCAGTCTACCCTCAACTATGACGCGTGAGCCCGACTGCCGACGCTGCACCACTCGTGTTAATTGTCGACGACGAGGCGGATGTCGCGGAGACGTACGCACTTCGCCTCCAGACGAGCTATCAGACACGGGTCGCTACCGGTGGCGACGCAGCGCTTTCGGCGATGGACGACGACGTCGACGCTGTCTTGCTCGACCGCCGAATGCCAGATATGCACGGCGACGAGGTGCTCGCCGAGATTCGCGAGCGCGGCTACGACGTGCCGGTTATTATGGCAACTGCGGTCGACCCCGACCTCAACATTCTGGAGATGGACTTCGACGACTACCTCTGCAAGCCGATTTTCGACGAGACGTTGCGAGACACCCTCGACCAACACCTCGACGGACAGGCCAACGAGGAGCAACTGGACCGCTTTCTCTCGCTCGTCTCGAAAATTGACGTTCTCGAAGGCGAACTCACCCACGCCGAACTCGCAGACAGCGACGAGTACCACCGCGCCAAAGAGCGCGCCGACGACCTCGCGCCACAACTTCGTGCAGAGGTCGACGACTTCGACGCCCTCGTCGAGACCCACCGCGAGATTGAGCGGGAATCCTAGCCGAACACGCGCTCCCAGACCAGCAGCGCCGGCGGCAAGACGATAATCGAGCCGAGATAGGACAAGATAACGCTGAGTGACATGAGCACGCCGAACTGGGCGAGCATCGGCGTCACCGACAACACGAGCGCACCGACCCCGCCCGCGGTGGTAATCATACTCCCGGTGATTCCGCCGCCAGTTCCCCGGAGCGTGCGGACCAGCGCCGTATGGGCGTCTTGGCCGGCGTTGTACTCGTCGATAAAGCGGTGGGTGATGTGGACCGAGTAGTCGATTCCGATCCCAATCGTAATCGAGAGAATCGTGGCTGTCAGGGCGTTGAACGGGATGTCGAGCACCGCCATCGTCGCCGCCAGCACGGCCACCGTCGAGACGATTGGCACAGTGTTGGCGAGGCCGAGCGACGGTCGCCCCTCGAGCAACCAGTAGATGAGAATCAGGAAGACGACTGTGAGTCCGAGCGCGACGCTGAGGCTGACGATGGCCGAAGCGAGCAACAACTCTGTGACTGTCTCGAAGATAATCGTATCGCCAGTCGCGGTGGCGTCGAGCCAGTGCCGGTCGGCAACCGACCGCGTGTCGGTCGTAATCGCCTGCTGTGAGGCCTCGGCGTCGACGGAGTAGATGACTCGCATCGACTGCAGGTCCTCGGTGATGTACGTCAGTGCCTCTTCCTCGTAGGGTGAGGCGAGCAGTTCCTCGTAGATTCGCCGCACGTTCTGGTCTGGAATTCCATTTCCGGTGAGGTCACTCCGGGCGACTAGCGCCGCAAATTCGTCGTCTTCCTCGGCATACTCGTCCATCACGTCGAGGATGCTCTCGGACTCGGCGCGTCGGCCGTCGGTGACAATCGCCGGTGGCGGCTCTTGGCCGGCGCGATAGACAGACTCCAGGACGTGATTTTGATAGATTGGTCCCTCGACGTAGACTGTCACCTCGTTGCTCTCGCCGCTCTCGAAGTTGTCGCCGAGGAAGGTGACGAGCCCTCGAACCTGATAGTCGCCGGGGCCCAGCGGCTCGGGAATCACGTCGATGTAGGCGGGCACGTCCTCGTAGGGCAGAAACTCTTCGTCGTCGAACTCGGTGTCGACGCCGGTGCCGACGTAGCCCGCCCCGGCGGTCATCAGCAGAATGACGACGAGCATCACCACCGGCGCTCGCCGCGCGACGTGAGCGCTCACTGGGAGGAGTCGCCCGAGTGGGGAGTCTTCGTCGCCGAGGGGCTGGGTCCCAAACTCGGGAATCCACGTTCCCTCACGGAGTTCGTCGAGATACAGTTTGGCCGCCGGCAGGAAAATCCCGAAGATGAGGAAGGTGAAGATGATCCCGAGTGAGGCGACGAAGCCAAAGTCAAAGATTGCGGGCAGGTCGCTAGTCATGTTCGCGCCGAAACCGATTGCTGTCGTCCCGGTGACGATAAAGAAGGCAACGACCAGTTGTTCGTTGGCGATAATCATCGACTCGTAGGGGTCCTTGCCCGTGACGCGTTCCTCGCGGTAGCGGTTGACCGCGTGGATACCGAAGTCGATACCGACCGCGAGCAACAGCGGCGGGACGGCAACCATCATCTGGTTGAACGGGATGCGGGCGTGGCCGACGAAGCCAAAGGTCCAGATGACCGCAAGAAATAGCGAGACCAGCCCGAGCACGAGGTCAATCGGGTCGCGGTAGGCAAAGAGCAGAAAGAACAGAATGAGGACAATCACCGCTGGCACCATCAGCGACAGCGAGTCGACCAGTGCCTGCTCGAACTCGCTGTCGAAAATCGCCGACCCGAAGACGACGACATCGCCGCCGACAGTATCGGTGGTGTCCTGCATGTCGGTCTGGATGCGTTCGAGTTCGTCGCCGTCGCCGGTCGGAATCTCGTGTTCGACGATGGCAATCGAGGCCGACGCCGAGGGTGTCTCCTCGTTGAGGTCGTTGCTCAGTGAGCCTTTCACGGAGGGATTCCGGTCGAGTAGCGTCCGCGCGGCCGAGCGCACCTCGGCGTCAGTTGCCGCCTCGACGGCCCGAATCTGCTGTTCGCGCGTCTCGGCGTCGTTATTCAGGACTGTTGCGACGCCCTGGGCCGGTGCTGAGCCTTCCCGCACGCGTAGCGAGGCGTCATTTTCGACCCGCTGTAACAGCCTGAGCATCCGTAACACCCCCTCCCGCGAGAGGACGTTCTCGTTGCGCTGGATCAGTTGTGTCGTCTCCGCACCCTCTGCGAAGGGGCGGTCGAACTCCTCGTTGACAGCGTCCAGTGCCTCCTGTTCGTCGGTGCCCTCGGTGAACCCGCCCTCGCCAGGCGCAATTTCGATGTAGGGCAACCCCAGCGCAAACAGCGCCGTTACGACGAAGAAGACGACGATAATCGTCTTCGGCCGGCCGGTCACCCAGCTATTGATGACATCGAGTACCGGCTGGTAGTCGACTCCTCCGTTGGCCATCGGCTATCCCCGTAGTTTTGCCGTGAGCTGTGTGCCGGCCGTGCTGACGGTATCGCGGAAGTAGTAGCCCACCCCGCCGACGACGAGGAGTGCGGGCGCGAGCAGCCACACCCAGAGGCCAACGCCACCGTCGTCACCCTCCTCGACTTCCATCGGGACGTCGTAGGTGCCCGCGAGTTGCGGTTCGCCGCTGTCGTCGTCGTAGCGAACGTCGAGCGCGATGGGGTAGGCCTTCGGAACCGCGTTGTTGCCGGCGCTCACCTCGAAGACGAACGTTTCCGTCTCGCCGGGGTCGAGGCTGGCAACGAAGGACTCGTCGTTGCCGCTTTCGAGTGGTGTCTCTGGGAATATCTTCGCGCGGACGTTCTCGACGGTGTAATCGAGGTTGTTCGTCAGGTCGAGTTCGACCTGCTTGCTCCCGCCGGGAGTGAGCGTCTGGTCGACTGGGCCGACCGAGAAGGCGTCACGCTCGGGCAACACCTCGACAGCGATGTCCTGTGAGCTATCGACGCGCTCGTCGCCGTCGCTGTTGCGGTAGCGGGTCTCGAACTCGAAGATTCGCGGTCCGGCGGTCGCTTCCGCGCTGATGCCAATCCGGAACTCGAAGGCAGCAGTCTCACCCGGTTCCAGCGTACCCACCGCGTACTGCGTCTCTCGCGGCAGGACTGTCTCGGCGTCGGTCGCAAGCTGAATTGCCGTTCCATTGACTGTCTCTGTGCCAGTGTTGGTGACGGTGCCGGTGAGCGTGCCGTCCTCGCCGACGCGGAGCGTGCTATTGTCCCCCTCGATTGCGAAGGTCTGCTCGGTTCCTGGCTCGAAGCCGAACTCTCGGGACTGCGCTGTCACTGCCTCGTCGTCCGAATCGCGGCCGTTGACCGTCGCCGTCAGTGTGTACTCTCGTGGGAGTGCGCTCTCCGTCGTGCCGACCTGATAGCGAACCGTCCGCGCCTCGCCTGCGGCCCAGTTACCGACAAAGGCCTCGGAGTTCGGTTGGCCCGCATTCTGTGTCTCGAAGGCCGTATCTTGGAACTCGACGGCTTCGCCCGCGCCGCCAGCGCCGAAGACGATTGCGCCGTCTGCGGCGGTCACCTGCACGGAGGCGTCCGTGAGGTTCAGCGGCCCCTCGTTGCGCACCACGAGTTCGAGCACGCCGTTGTCGTTGACCGCGACATCGTGGCTCGTGGACTCGATGGTGTAGCGCTGTCGCGGGAGTGGGGAGACGCCGAATGTCTCGGTTCGGGTTGCGAGCGCGCTGTCGTTCTCGTCGCGAGCGTTGATGGCTGCCTCGATGGCGTACTCGCTGGTGACGGCGTCGCCCGAGGCAATGACTCGTGTCGAGATGTTCTGGGTCTCACCTGCGGTCCAGTCCCCGACGAAAATTTCCGTAGTGGTCGTGCCATCTGTGAAGGTAAGCGCAGAATCGCTGGAAGTCAGCGCCACCGTTGCGCCGGTAACGTTTTGCGGACCACGGTTGCGCAGCGTCACCGCAACAGGGCTGTCGTCGCCGACAACGAGGTTGTGCGAGACGTCTGTAACGTCGTAACGCTGTC